>JAJBTL010000446.1:0-10148 GCA_020860865.1 Planctomycetota bacterium
CGCGGTCCGGGCCAGGGCGATAACCTGTTCCGACACGCCCATTTGCCGGAGAATGGCTTCGTCCTCGGCATCCAGATCCACCCCGCCGCCGTCCTGGAGAATGCCAACGAGAGCGTTTTCCGGGACGCCGTTTTCAATCAGGCTGACCAGGTCGTCGAAGTCCAGCCCCTTCGCCGTCGGCGCCCACAAGGCCACAACGGCACAAAACGCGGCAAGTACCATTCCCGCCCGGCGACGCGTGTTGTTCATACGCATAATGTTACCCTCACTCGGAAAAAGACCGACACAGACGCCACCCATGCGAGCGACGTCCGTGTCGTGCGGTCAGTAAAACGTGTTCTATCAGTATGTACACATACGTAGTTTGTTAGCGCGGGCGCGGCGGCCGCTGTCCGCCCGACGGCCTGCCGCCCGGGGGTCTGCCTCCCGGAGGACGGCCACCCGGAGGCCTTCCGCCCGGAGGATGGATACCAGGCGGTCTTCCTCCCGGAGGTCTGCCGCCCGGAGGACGTACTCCCGGAGGCCTCCCGCCCGGCGGACGGCCACCCGGAGGCCGCATGCCGGGGGGCCTCCCTCCCGGAGGACGTCCGGAAGGCGGCCGACCGACTCCGGGCGGGCGCGGCGGGCGTTCCCCCGGAGGACGCATGGACGGCGGACGCGGGCGCGGCGGCGGCCGATGGTAATTCGGCTGGCTCCAGAAGCCCCAGCCGACACTGGGGCCCCACATGCCATAGGGGCCGTAGGGTCCATAATAATACATGGGCGAAGCTTCATAATAATATGTCGGCCCGACATGCGGAGTCCGCGAACCTTGGTAATAAACATCCGCCGGCTCGGGAACGATGTCGTAGTAATACGCGTCGGCACCGCTGGCAACGCCGACGCCGACGCCGACGCCGCTCTGGCCAGGCATGGGGACGAGGTTGCCGTTTTCATCCCGGATGTAAATGGTCGGGTCGTAAATCACCTCGCCACTGGTAATGGGCGCATCGAACATTTCCGGAGCCGGAGCGGAAACAATTTCGGGAACGGATTCGACGACAACTTCCGGAATGGTGGCCGGTTCGACTGCCTCCGCCGATTCTGTTTCAACCACCACCTCGTCATCGACGGATTCCCCTTCCCCGTTCGATTCAGGATCATTATCGACCGATACCTCGCTCTCCGTCACCGTTTCGTCGACCGACTCGGTATCCAATGCAGTGGTGTCTTCGGCCGCTTCGTTGACCTGGTTTTCGGAAACGCTTTCAGCGACAGACGCCGGCGGTGCCACCGGCGTGGGAATCGGCACAATGTCGTCGAGGGTGAGGATGCGTTCACCCTCGTACGAGGCGGCCTGTCCGTCATGAGGCATAACAATGAGTGCCACGGCCATGACCAGCGCCGCCGCACCACACCGGATACCGGTAAACTGTTGGCGCCGTAACCAATGTACCATAATCTATCCTCCAACCTCGCAAAGGTACTGGCACGATTGACTCCTGACAATGGCGGCGCGCGGACGAATCATTATAAGATTAAAGATGAATCGTCCGCGCCGCCGTTAAATCAGGGAACGAGCGCCGGGGGTACCGTGGGCCGGGCCGGCCACCGCCGGGGCGATTACCACCCGGTCTGCCGCCGCCTGGCCTGTTGCCACCGGGACGACCGCCGCCGGGGCCGCCCGGCCTACCCGGTCCGCCGGGACGGTAATTCGGCGGACGGTGGTTCGGACGCCACCGATCCCGGCCGCTGCCGAAGCCGAAGGAAATGCTCCAGCCCGGGCGATCATAATAATATGGATACGACGGCACGACATAGGTGGGTGAAGACGGAACCACGTATGTCGGCTGCTGGACAATGACGCTCGGCTGGTCTTGGTAATAGACGACACCCGGGTCGACGTAGGTGGAGGTCGACGTGGTGGTGGTGCCGCTGCCGCCCGGTTGGATGACCGAACCGCCGACGAGGCGGGGAATCGACATCACAACGCCTTCGCTGGCGCCGAGGCGCCGCAGCTCGTTCGCCTCCTCAACCGTGATGGCCAGGTCCGGATCCTGCTGAACAATGTTCAGGATTACCGATTCCGAGACATTGTTCGATACCAGGTTCCGGAGATCATTGTAGTCCAGGGCGCGGGCGCCGGCAACGGTGAAAAACACCGCCGCCGCCACCGCCACAGCGGTCAGCCGCCTCCGGACGCGTGTTTGTAAAGTAGTCATTGGAAATCCCTTTCTCCAGTGTAATTCTCGAGTCAATCCCGGTTTGACAGATTTTCGCGGGATGGACAGGCCATCGGTCGGAAGACCTCACCAAACGACGCGCCGCAATATCGTCACCTCTCGACAGCCCTACCGTGCACGGTTCCGGCGCCTCACCATTGTAGTGTCCCGGCCCTCCCGATCATTACGCAGAAAATACGGAAAACTCTACCGGTCGGTACACTTTCCCGTCATTCACAGTATACACTATTGGAAGCGGTTAGGCTTGGGTGGAGGAGAAACAGGCGATAGCCTTGAAACTTTTTTCGTTGCCGCGTCGCCGCTCGTTGCCGGCGCAATGTTCCGGTTGCGGAAACGTGTGAAAAACGGTACACTTCCGTCAATTCGTCACTCTGATCCGTGCACCGTTCGGTGCGCCGGCAGGCCGCCGCAATTTCTACCACCATTCGAAAGGAACTCATCATGGCATTGGAAAAAACGCTCGTCATCCTGAAGCCCGACGCCGTCGCCCGGCGCCTCGCCGGCCGTATCCTCTCCCGGTTCGAGGACAAGGGCTTTTCCATAGCGGCCTTGAAGTATATGAAAATCGACGCCGCCCTGGCGGACAAGCACTATGCCGAACACAAGGAAAAGCCGTTTTTCCCGAGCCTGACCAAATTCATCACCTCCGGCCCGGTTATCGTCCTCGCCCTGGAAGGCGTCGACGCCGTGCCGGTTATCCGGAAGATGGTCGGCGCCACCAACGGCCGCGCCGCCGAACCAGGCAGCATCCGGGGCGACTTCGGCATGAGCCGGGGCTTCAACCTCATCCACGCCAGCGATTCGCCGGAATCGGCGGAACGGGAACTCGGCCTCTTTTTCAAGCCGGAAGATTTTATCCATAACGGCGACGAATGCGGTCTCGGCTGGAACTACGAGTGGACCAACGGGAAACCGGATTAATCGACAACCGGGCGACACCGGACTGTATCCGCCACCGAAGTGAACCGGCGACGACAGTTCCATCAGCGCTGTTTTTTCGGTAAAAGTGGAAAATTTTACAACAACGGTTCAAGCGCCGTCGACGAACCGTTGCCCTGGAATGCCATCCCCGGCGCCGTCGTTATGACGGCGCTTTTTCACGGTTTTTCGACGGACCGGCGCCGGTTTCCGACAAACACTGTTTGCAGCCATTTTACGCCGCTGACCGGCGTTGCCACTTGACACGGATCTGGTGGTCGGCTACTATTTTTCTTTTGGCGCCTGCATCGCTGTGATGGAGGTGGCGGTGAGTATTGGTTCGGGCCTGGCCCGACCGGGGGTTTTTATGACCCTGCTCCACGACCCGCCGTCATGACAAGGACTACGCGCCCGGGAGTCGTGCCACATGGCGAAGGACGGCAGAAAATTAGAGCTGTACGAAATTCTCGCCGCCAAGCGCGCCAAGGGAAAAATGCCCCTCGGGATTGAAGTGAAAAACGCCCGGCAGGCCAATATGCCCGAGCCGGACCCGGAAATCACCGACGCCCCCGGCCTTATCATAGACGACGCTCTCGACGGCAGCGCCTTTACAAGGGCCGAAGAGGAACCGGAGGCCGCCGAACCGCCGCCGACGGTAAATATAGAGCCTTCCTCCAGGCCGGCGCCGGCGGCCGAACCGCCACCGCTTCGGATGGAGCAGAAACGGGCAGAGCCGTCCTACGGCGAAATCCGCCGCGAACGGACCGAACGGCGGAAGGAACGGAAAACCCGCATTATCGAAGCGCCCGAGCCGGCGCCGGTGGCGGAACCAAGGGCGCGGTCGCCCCGTGAAGTGGTGTTTGCCCTTGACACGGCGCTGATTTGCTTTACGGTTGTGCTGGCCCTGATTGGCTGCTCGTACTTTCTTGGCTATAAACGCGGCCAGGAGGAACGTCCGGCCGGAATGGCCGGGGTGGCCGATATCGAGACGGCGGAAGGCAACCGGCTGGGGATTCGCAGCCTGTCTTCCCCGCCCCGCGCCGCCTTTCGGCCGCCGGAGACGGATTACACCCTCGTCATCCGTATCGAACCGGCGACGGACGAACTGCCGGAGCGGCTTGAACTGGAGCTGGCGGAAGCGTTGCAGCGCGGCCGTCAGGAAATCGGACGGGATATTCCCGGGTTTATCTTCCGGACAAGCGGCAACGACCCGCATTACATTCTGGCGGTCGGCCTTGGCCAAAGCGTCAACGACCAGGAATTGAACCGGCTCTTGCAGGTCTATAACGTTATGGAAGGGATAGCCCTTTCCCGGCAGCCACGGCCGTATATCGGCTGCCGAATCGCGCCGATACGGGAGTTGGGGACGGCGGTTTATTGACGTCCCGCTTCAGGCGCGGTGACGAAGTTTTAAAACATTGGTACAGTGTTTTTGGTACGGGTACCCGAGGAGTCACCAGGCAAAGCTCATGAAACCGATTCCGGATTGCGTCCCAGACGCGTTGTCCCTCATCATCGCCACCGCGAAAGCGGTTTCGGATGACGACTTTATCCACCGCAAGGTTCTCCTCAAGGTTATGGGCGAGATGGCGGAAGAAGGCGATCTCGGCACCCATCCGGCCGACGTCTACCTGGACGCCTGGGAGATCGCCTGCCGTTCCCTCGGCGTGAAGGACCCGTACGAAAACGAAAAGGCCCGGGGCGACAAGGCCGCCCTCGGCATCCTCCGGAATCTGGAGGAAACGCCGGTCTGCAGCGAAGACCCGCTCCGGAACGCCATCCGGACCTCGCTGGCCGGCGCCATGCTCGACTACCGCGGCCTCGGCCGTGGCGACATACAGGAACAGATTGTCGAATTCCTCAAGGCCGAGCCGGTCCGCGACGACAGCGAGCTTCTCGTCAAGGCCATCGACCGGGCGCAGACCGTCATGCTGGTGGCGAACCGGGCCGGGGAAATCGTCCTCGACAAACCGTTGGCCGAAGCCATCGCCGCTCTGGGGAAAAAGGTCTACGTCGTCGTGTCGGCCAAGCCGATTTTCCTGATGGCGACGGAAAAGGACGCGGTTAACGCCGGTTTTTCCGGCGACATTGACGTCATCAATCCCGGCACCGCCATGTTCGGCCTTATGCAGGAACGGGCCAGCAGCGAATTCCGGAACCTCCTTGCCGAGGTGGACGTGGTGATTGTCAAAGGCTCAACGAACTTCAGCACCATGGCGCCGCAGCGGGAACTGTTTTTTATCCTGAAAGCGTCGCAGGACGAAGTGGCGGAGCGGCTCGAGGTGGAGAAGGACGGCGGCGTCATTATCCGGATGCCGGCGGAAGGGGAATAACAGGGTTTTGCGCTTGTGGCTCAACCAATATAATCAGTCATGTTCCACCCATTTGCAACGTAGTGTACGAGGAGATTTTTTGTGAGCATTCATTCGTCATTCCGGTCCAGCGGCAGCGCTGTCAAACACAGGAACGTCCTCTCCCGCCTGGAACGGCTGGAAAAGCTCGAAGCCGCCGACCGGTGGAACCCGGCCGAAGACGGCCTGTTCGGCATGCCGAAGGTCAGGTCCATCAAAGTTGTCATGAAAAAGAAAAAGAAAAAGACCGACGACGACGACGACAAGAAGTAGGCGGTTACGCTTGTCAATACGGCTTGATCACCTGGGCACGGATTCATCCGTGCCTTTTGGTGTTGTGTTGTCGTTCGGTACGGCGTATGCGGCGCGGCGGCGGTGGATGGTTATCCCGACCCGTCGCTCTCACGCCTCCGACCCATCGCTCTCCTGAAAGGCGCAGTCATGAAAAACCTAGCGGAACGCGTGGCCAAAACCGAGGCGTCCGGAATCCGGCGTATCTTCGACCTCGCGGCCAACCTGGCCAATCCGGTCGATCTGTCCATCGGCCAGCCCGATTTCGACGTGCCGGCGCCCCTCAAGGAAGAGGCGATGGAGGCGATGCGCCAGGGGAAAAACGCCTACACACCCACCCAGGGCGGCCGGGAACTCCGGGAAAAACTCCTCGCCACCACGTTCAAAGGGCGGAAGCCGGACGAACTCCTCATCACCGGCGCCGTCTCCGGCGGACTTCTCCTTGGCTATATGGCGCTCCTGAACCCGGGCGACGAAATCCTCGTCCCCGACCCGTATTTCGTCATGTACAAGCAGCTCGCCCTCATGTTCGGCGCCGTCCCGGTCATGTACGACACCTACCCGGAGTGGAAGCTGGACGCGGCTAAAATCGAACCGCTCATCACCGAGAAGACGAAGGCGATTATCGTCTCGTCGCCGTCGAACCCGACCGGCGCCGTCTACTCGGACGACGAACTCCGCGCCGTCGCGGAACGGGTCAAGAAACACGACATCATCGCCATCGCCGACGATATCTACGAATATTTCGTCTACGACGGCCCCCTGGCCCGCATTCGGGATTACTGCCCGGACCACACCCTGACCCTCGGCGGCTTTTCGAAAAGCCACGCCATGACCGGCTGGCGCGTCGGTTGGGCTGTCGGACCGGCCGAGCTTATACAGGCCATGACGAAGTTCCAGCAGTTCTCCTTCGTCTGCGCCCCGACGCCGATGCAGGCCGCCGCCGCCGCCGCCGTCGACTATCCGATGGACGACTTCATCGCACATTACAAAAAGAAGCGGGACCGCATTTATAATGGCCTGAAGGACGCCGGCTACGACCCGGTCAAGCCGGGCGGCGCCTTCTACGTCTTCACAAAAACGCCGTGGGGCACCGGCACCGAGTTTGTCGAGGAATGCATCAAGAACAACCTCCTCGTCATTCCGGGCGGCTGCTTCTCGGAACGGGATACGCATTTCCGCCTGGCCTATTCGGCCAAGGACGAAACAATTGATCAAGGCATTGAAATTCTCCGGAAACTCCGGTCCCGTTAATATGCTCCTCCGGGACAATGGCTCTGTTACTAAAAGGAACGCTTAGGGGACCATCATGGCCGAAAGCACAATGCAAAAAATCGTCAGCCTGGCAAAACGCCGCGGCTTTATCTTCCAGTCGTCGGAAATCTACGGCGGCCTCAAGGCCTGTTATGATTACGGCCCCCTCGGCGTCGAGTTGAAGCGGAACGTCAAAAACGCCTGGTGGGAGGACGTCGTCACCCGCCGCTCCGACGTGGTCGGCCTCGACTGCTCCATCATTATGCACCCGGATGTCTGGCGCGCCTCCGGCCACCTGGCCGGCTTCGCCGACCCCCTCGTCGACTGTAAGAACTGCAAGGAACGCTTCCGCGCGGACAAAGCGCCCCGCGCCGTCCCCGGCTCCCCGATGATCTACCGGGAAGGCGGCCGGAAGGACGGGAAAAAGCTGGACGGCGTCGTCCCGCCCCAGGGCTATGTCTGCCCGGTCTGCGGCTCCGGCGACTTGTCGGACGAACGCCAGTTTAACCTCATGTTCCGGACCAGCCTCGGCCCGGTCGATCCGATGCAGGAAATACTGAACGCCGTCGACGAACTCGCCAGCCTCGAAGGCCCGGCCCGGAAGGAACGCCTGGCCGGCATCATCGGCTCGTCCGCCGTCTATCTTCGTCCGGAGACGGCGCAAGGGATGTTCGTGAACTTCCTGAACGTCCTCAATTCCGCCCGGGTCAAGCCGCCCTTCGGCGTCGCCCAGTGCGGCAAGTCATACCGGAACGAAATCACCACCCAGAACCTGACCTTCCGCACTTGCGAGTTCGAGCAGATGGAACTTGAATTCTTTGTCGAACCCGGCACCGATGACGAGTGGTACGAATACTGGTCCAAGGCCCGTTTCGACTGGTACACCTCCCTCGGCATGAAGGCGGACAAGCTCCGCCTCCGTCCGCACGAACAGTGCGAACTGGCCCATTACGCCAAGGCCTGCGTCGACGTCGAATACTTCTACCCATTCGAAAACCCGGAAGGCGAATGCGAATGGGGCGAACTGGAAGGCGTTGCCAACCGGACCGATTACGATCTCCGGAAACACACGGAATATTCGGGGAAGGACCTGTCCTACTTCGAGACCGAGTCGAAGAAGCGATACACACCGTACGTCATCGAACCGGCCGCCGGCGCCGACCGCGCCACCCTCGCCTTCCTCTGCGACGCCTTTGACGAAGAAGTGGTCGACGCGGAGAAGAACGACGTCCGGACCGTGCTCCGCTTCCACCCGCGCCTCGCCCCCATCAAGGTGGCGGTGTTCCCGCTGGTGAAAAAGGACGGCATGCCGGACCGGGCCCGGGATATAATCAACGAACTCCTCGGCGAAGGCATCCAGGCCTTCTACGACGAATCCGGCGCCATCGGCCGCCGCTACCGGCGGATGGACGAGGTCGGGACGCCGTGGTGCGTCACCGTCGACAACGGCACCCTCGAAGACGGCACGGTCACGGTTCGTGAACGGGACAGCATGGAGCAGTGCCGGATTCCCCGGGAAGGCATTGGCGAATATTTCAGGAACCGGTTGAAACAATCGCGGTAATTCAGTACAAATGAAATGGAAGCATCTACGGCGGGTCTCGGCGGAGTGCGCCGGCCGGGTTTTTCCGGATTCACACCGCCGGCATTATATGATAGATTTATGATAATTGGATGAGTATCCAGTTGCCGTTTCTTTTCTCGGAGGAGTTCTGTCCCATGGAATACAAGATTCGCTACATGAAGAAGAAAAAAGCCAACAAGGCCCGCAACCGCCAGGAAGCCGGCTATGTCCGGGTCAAGGTTCGCGGCCGCAAGCGCTGGATCCGCGCCACTCCGGCCGGCAGCGAGGAAAAGAAGGAAGCGTAAGCGCTTCCTTTCCGAGAGCCGCACTTGGCAATTGTACACGTCAATCCAAACCCGAAGCGTGCGGACAGGCTGTAACTCGGCGCCGAGTTCCCGCGTGCTTTGGTTAATCACAACGGAGAATCCATGGACCATTCTTCAATGACCCGCTTCGAGGTCCACGGCAACGTCCTGAAGCTGACGCCCCGCTTCGACCCCCGGTACCAGTCGCGGGCCGGAACGGAACTGATGAACATCGTCACCAGCCTGGCGGCGGACAGCACCAGCCCGGAGGTCGTCCTCGACATCTCCGACGCCCAGGCCGTTCCCAGCATGATGATCGGCATGCTCTGCGAAGCCCGGGACGTCACGGACAAAGCGGGCAAGAAGTTGAAAATCCGCCTGAAAACGGCGACCTATCACCGTCTCCAGTCCCTCGGCCTCGCGAACGTCTTTTCGACGCCGCCGGCCGACGGCAGTGTGTCGGAAGATCTGGAACTGGTCAGCGACGCCGTCGCGCCCGAGCCGGATTGAGGGATTGCCTGACACGAAGAGACACTCAATCGAGGGGTACCGGATGGACCGGCAGGTGGCGACGCTTGCCGGTCTGTCGGATCCGGAAAACGGGTTCGTCCGTCCGCGTCGCACCACCAACTCCGTAAAGGGCCACTCATGGCTGATGAAAAAATAGTGACCGGCAACGACCGCGTCAATCTTGAAAACCTCTACCGCACCGAGACCTTCACCGATCTCGGCGTCGGCTCCATCCAGGTCCTCCGGCCCGTCACCCCGGACGGCACCGACGACACCACCCGGACACCGATATTCATGGGTTCCGCGCAGATTATGACCCCGCACGGCGCCATTCCGGTCCAGGCCGAAATCAAGGCCGCGACGCTCCGCGAAGTCTGCAACGCCTTCCCGGAAGCCATCAATACCGCTGTCGAGGAACTTATTCAGCAGGCCCGCGAATACGCACGCGAACGCGCCGGCGGCATCGTCATCCCCCGTGGCGGCAAGCTCGAACTGCCGTAACCGCCATGACGCCACAGACAATCATCGACTATCTCCGGCCATTGACGGGGAAACGCCTCGCACTGGTTACCCACGTGCGCCCGGACGGCGACGCCCTCGGCTCCGTCCTCGGCCTCGCCCGCATCCTGAACCGGGTCGGTTTTACCGCCAGCGCGGTTGTCCACGGGCCGATTCCGCCGTATCTCGGTTTTCTCACCCAGTCGGACGCCCCCATTCGCCAGGCGACGCCTGA
>JAJBTL010000446.1:10158-14575 GCA_020860865.1 Planctomycetota bacterium
GGCGGCAGTACGACTGCCTCGGCGTTCTCGACTGCGGCGATGCGTCGCGGCTGGACGATCCCATCCAACCCGCCGCCGACGCCCTTCCCGCCTTCACCATCGATCACCATCCGACCAGCGCCGGCATCGGCGCGGCGGTGTGGATAGATCCGTCCGCCAGTTCGGTCGGCGAAATGGTCGTGCGGCTGGCCCAGGCCGCCCAGTGGCCCATCGACGATAATGCCGCCCAGGCCCTCTGGACGGCGATAGTCACGGATACCGGCCGCTTTTCCTACGAAAACACCAGTGCCGCCGCCCTCTCGGCCGCCCTCGCCTGCGTCGAGGCCGGCGCCAGCCCGACGGTGGCGGCGACGTACCTGTACCAGTCCGTCTCATGGGCCGAACGCCAGTTGCAACGAACCGTCCTGAACAACATGACCCTCCACCACGGCGGACGCCTGGCCACGTCGTGGTTGACCCGGCGCGACTTCGCCGACGCGGGAAGCGGCCCCGAGGATGCGCAGAATCTTGTGAATGTTCTCCGGGATACGTCGGGTGTGGAAGCGGCGGTGTTTTTCTACGAACCGGTATCGACCGACGGCACCATCCCGTCTATCGTGAAAGCGAGTCTCCGCACCCGCGCCCCCCTGGACGCCCTCGACGTGGCGGTCCAGTTCGGCGGCGGCGGCCACGCCCGGGCGGCCGGCTGTTCCATCGCGGCGCCGATGCACGAAGCGCGGCGTCTCGTCCTCGATGCGATGGCGGAGGCGTATTTTTTGGACCCCGTCCCGAATGCCGATACCCGGCCCGCGTAACAACCGGTCACCCCATACCACAATGCCCGTTTTCAGTACTCGACCGCCCCGCCCTCACACCGATACGGTGACGAGGAGTCCGATTCCGGCCACCGTCTCCGCCAGTTCGCAGGCGGCGCCGTAGCAGTCGCCGGTGGCGCCGCCGAGGCGGCGCTTCAGGTACAAGGTCCAGCCAAGGGACACGGCCAGCCACACAGCCATGAGGATGATCATTCGGACAAGCCCCACAGTCCCGAGCGCCGCCGCCGCCAGGACGACAATCCCGAGGGCGATGTGTCCCATGGTCACGACGATAATGTTCACGAGGCCTTCCGACCGGGCATAGGGAAGAAGTCCCATCACCCATAACATCCCGGCCCGTCCGGCCAGGGGCATGAGGAACGCCATCGCGGCAATGCCGTAGCGGTCGGGCGCGGAAGCGAGACAGGCGAATTTCGTCAGGAGGAGAAGGACGAGGGCCATGGCGCCGTGGGCGCCGATGCGACTGTCTTTCATGATGGCGAGGCATTTTTCCTTGTCGCGACCGGGCGACAGGAGGGCGTCGCCGCAGTCGGACAAACCGTCCAGGTGGAACCCGGCCGAATACATGGCGAGAACGGCGACAGCCAGCGCCGCGACCACGGGAAGTGGCAGCAGCGCCGCCAGGAACCAGACAACCACCCCGGTAATGATACCGAGGACCAGCCCGATAAACGGAAACGTCCAGCCGCAGCGGCGGAGGAGCTCGACCTCGTCGTCACCCGGCGCGGTGAAGAATGGAAAAACCGTTATAAACCGCCAGGCGGCGCCGAATGTTCGCATGCGCATCCTTCACTGTCTTCAATGTATTAGAAGGAAAATCCTTTCGCCGCCGAATCGGCATTCCGGCTACTTCTCCGGTAGCACCTGCACGCCGGCCGACGCGAAGGTCGCCATTTCGGTCAGCATGGTAACGGCGCCGTCGACGACGTTCAGGGCCATCGCCGCGCCGGTGCCTTCGCCGAGGCGCATGTCCAGGTGGAGGATAGGGTTCACTTCCAGCCATTTGCACATGAGACAGTGGCCGGGTTCGGCGCTGGCGTGGGACAGGAGGAGGAACGGCCCGACAGCCGGACAGAGCGCTTTCGCCAGCATCGCGCCGGCGGACGAGATAAAGCCGTCGACCAGGACCGGTTTCCGCCGGCTGGCGCCGCCAAGGACGAGGCCGTCAATGGCGTCGATTTCGTAGCCGCCGACCTTCGACAGGACATCGAGGCCGTCCGTCGGATCGGTCCGATGCAGATCGATGGCGTTTTCTATGACCCTGACCTTGTGGGCCATTCGTTCCGGGCCGATGCCAGCGCCGGGGCCGGTCAGGGCGGCGACCGGCTGGCCGGTAAAAACCGACGCCATCGCCGTCGCCGGCGTCGTATTGCCGATACCCATTTCCCCGGTGCCGAAGACGTCGTAGTCGTCCGCCAGGGCATGGGCGAGGGCGATGCCGTTTTCAATGGCTTTGACCGCGTCTTCCCGACTCATGGCCGGGACCTTGGCCAGGTTGGCCGTGCCTTTGCCGACGTTCTTGTCGAGGAGTTGCCCGGACCGGACCAGTTCCTCGTCCCGGTCCAGCATGCCGAAATCGGCGAGGAACACCTTCGCCCGGTTCATCTTTCCGAGGACATTGACGCCGGCCCCGCCCCGCGTCATATTCGCCACCATCTGCTGGGTGACGTCGGACGGTTGCAGGCTGACCCCTTCCGCCACGACGCCGTGATCCCCGGCCATGACGACGATGGCCCGCCGCGCCACCGGCGGCGGCGTTTTCGCGGCAATGCCGGCCAACTGGACCGCCAGGTCGCAGAGGCGGCCGAGGGCCCATTTCGGCATGGTGAGGGTGTGGATTCGCTCCCGGGTCGCGTCCATCGCCGCCTGATCGAGACCGGTTATTTCCGCCAGCGTGTCGTTGAGTAGCGTCATGTCATTTCATCCTCATGGAAAGACCTGCCACCATAAAATACACCTCGTCCGCGGCCTGCGCCACGGTTTGATTGACCCGTCCGGCCAGGTCGCGGAAACGCCTCGCCAGGGCGTTTTCCGGCACGACGCCAAGCCCGACCTCGTTCGCGACAAACACCGTCGTCCCCCGTCGCTTCCGGGCGGCTTCGAGAAACCGGTTCGCCAGGGCGGCAACGTCGTCCTCACCGACGTCGGTTCCGGTCGGCCGGTGATGCATGATGTTATTGACCCACAGGGTGAGGCAATCGACAAGGACCGCCGCCCCGTCCGGCGCGGCGCCGAAGGCAGCCGGGAGGTCGACCTCTTCCTCCTGGACGCTCCAGCCGCGTCCGGCCCGTTCGGCCTGGTGACGGTCGATACGGCGGCGCATTTCCTCGTCGAGGACCGGGCAGGTGGCGACAAAGAACCGGTTGCCGGGCGGCTGTTCCTGTTCGGCATAGTCGAGGGCAAAGGCGCTTTTCCCGCTCCGGCAGCCGCCGGTGACGAGGACGAGTTTTCCTGTCGCGGATGTTTCGGACATGCTGTCCTTTCGGCGTCATGGGACGGTGATTTTGGGCACCGTCGCGCCTATTTTCGGGCTGGAGCGAAAGTGTTTTACAATGTGTTATTGAAGAAGGTCATTTCCCAGCCGCTTCCGTCCTTCTTCCTGATAAACGCGGTCAGGGCGGCATAGGCGGGCCGGAACGAAAACCGGTGTTCAAGCGGCATCCGAAGAAACAGGCAGCACCAGGCGGCGATGATCCCGCCGTGGCTCACGGCCAAAACGGTTTTGTCCTCGGCGCTGGTAATGCGTTGCCACACCCGGTCGGCCCGGTCAAGAAAGTCGGGGACGCTCTCGCCGTTCGGGAAGTGGAAGGCATCGCCTTCGCGGGCCCAGGCGGCGGCGGCATCGGAATGCCGAGTGGATATTTCATCCCATGACAGTCCGTCAAAGTCACCGAAATCGGTCTCGGCCAGTTCCGGCTCCACGGTTGGTTCCAGGTTGAAATGACCGGCGATGGCATCCGCCGTAGCGGCGGCGCGGCGGAGCGGGCTGGTGAAAATAACGGAAGGCTTTTCCCAAAACATCGGAAGGAGCGCCGCCGTCCCGGCCAGGCTGTCCGCGTCGACGCCGGGGTCGGCCCGGCCCCAATAGCGGTCGCGGCGGCCAACCGGAGGCGCGGCGTGACGAACCATGTAGACTATGTCTGCCATACCCGCATTCCGTGTCGTTGTGAAAAAGAAAAGGGAAAAGGTCGTGCGTCCTCGGCCCTGTCCGCCCTGCCCCGGCCGCAGTGCGCGGGCGTGGGCCCGCCGGGTCCTATTCTTCCGGCAGTTCGTCCAGGTTAATCGGCTGCCAGTCCGCGTCGTCGCCGTCATCATCGTCATCGTCGCCGAACAGTTCTTCCCGCACATCCTGCCGGGCCTGCTCGAACGCGTCGGCGTCGACATCGACAAAGGCGGCGTCGGAATCGTATTTCCCGGCCGAGGCGCTTTGACTCATGGCGGCCAGCTCTTCCGGCGTCAGCGGTTCCTGGTTGACGTCGGTGGCGCGGGCGTCCCGGATAAGGCGGGACATCTTGTCCGTCTGTTCGATAATTTCGTCAAACTCGAAATGGAGGCTCGGCACCACCTTGGTGCCAAGCGGACGGCCGATCATGCCCTTCAGG
>JAJBTL010000446.1:14585-15192 GCA_020860865.1 Planctomycetota bacterium
TCGAGTGTCCGTTGCTGGACCTCGTCGTCGCCGAAGACCGAGACAAACACCTTGGCGTGGCGAAGGTCCGGAGACACTTCGCAGCGGGTGATTGTGGTAAAGCCGAGTTCGACATTCTTCATGGTGCGAAGGGCGTCGACGAGTTCCTGCATGACCCGTTTCCCGACCCGCTCCTGCCTGCGTGATGGCATGTTTTTCCACTCCAGACTAATTTATCTCTTCGTATCGGTTCCCTAAACAGATACGCCGGTAAAACCCATACCCGGCGCCTGTCCTCAAGAAACCTGTCACGTCTTTAAAATCACCACGACTTCATGTTGGATACAGGCACAACCCCAACGCCGCCGACCCACGGTCACGCGTCTCGCCAGCCAACCGACTCTTCCTGAATATCGAGGACTTCGCAGTCCGGGTTCCCATAGGCGTATTCCCGAATGGCCTGAAGCTCCCGGGCCAGAATGCCGCCGTCCGACGCCACCACCGCCACCCCGACCTCGGCCCGCTGATGGAGGTCTTGCGACCCGACTTCGGCCACCGAGGCGTTGAAGCGGTTCCGCAATTTCTCGATAAAACTCTTGAGCGGCCGGCGCTTTTCCTTGAGGCTATG
>JAJBTL010000256.1:0-231 GCA_020860865.1 Planctomycetota bacterium
TCGCCAGGGCGCGGGTGACGGCGTATGTGTGTTCGGCGCCGAATCCTTCCACGACAAAAGACGACGACACCGTACCGTACAACGCGGCCTCGACCGCATCGCCCGTCTCCCTGAGCCCGACAAGAAATCCGCCGCAAAAGCTGTCACCCGCCCCGGTCGGGGGGGTGGGCGCCGCCGGGGTGCTGGGGGTCCGGTCGGTGGGTCCGCGGGGGCGGGGGAGCACGCGGCAGC
>JAJBTL010000256.1:241-15159 GCA_020860865.1 Planctomycetota bacterium
CGACCGGAAAGATCGGTATCCTGACGATGCGTCCGCTGTCCCGGTCGAACACGAGGCAGCCGTCCTTGCCGAGTTTGACAACGACAACCCGTGCGCCCATATCGGCGAGATGGCGGGCGCCGTCCTCCGGTGCGATGGGACCGAACAACTGGTTCACCTCCGCCTCGCTCGGGAGAAGGACGTCCACCAGGGAAAAGAGGATTCGCAGTTCGTCGCTCCGCTCCAGGTACATATAAAAATGCATCGGGTCGAGAATGATCCGGGCGTCCGGGCTTCGCTCGCGGTAGTGACGGGCGCAGGACAATTGCTTATTGAGGTAGCGCGGCGCCAGGTGGACGGCCTCGGCATCATCGTAGGCGGCGGGGATGTCCGACGCGTCGGCGCCAAACTCCACCTGGGCCTCGTGCAGGGTCAATGGGCTCATGTCGGCGTTGTTGCCGCGGCCGGAAATTTTCTCGACGTCTTCCCGGGAGACATAGTTGTCGCGGTCGCCCCGGTCGTCATAGACGAGGCCGCCAAGAAGGCCATGCGCTTTCTGCACCGCCGTGACGCCCGTGGTGTCGATGCCGGCCTCTTCGGCCTGACGGAGCCAGGCGGTCGGGAAATCACTGCCGCGCCGCGCCACCATGCCAACCTCGCCCGGTGCCCAGATGCGGGCGCCGGCGCAACCGTAGGCGGCGTTGCCGCCGAACTGGTCGAGCATGCGGACGCCGTCCGCGTTTATGACGCTGTCCAGGGACAGGCCGCCGACGATAACGTATTTCATACAGTACCGGCCTTTTTTCAGGTGAGTTTGAGTCGCGGGTCGAGGAAATCGCGGAGCCAGTCTCCGAACAGGTTGATGCCGAGAACGGTGATGAAGATGGCGATTCCGGGGAACGCGGTTATCCACCAGGCCCGTTCGATATAGGACCGGCCGTCGGCGAGGATACTGCCCCAGGTCGGTACCCGGGGGTCGACGCCGAGACCGAGAAAGCTCAGTTGCGCCTCGAAGAGGATGACCGAGGCGACGGTGAAGGTCATGACGATGATGATGGGGGACAGCGTGTTCGGGAGGATATAGCGAAGGAGAATGTTCCGCTGCCGGACGCCGAGAACGCGGGCGGCATTGACATATTCCATTTCCTTCACGGAAATAACCTGCCCCCGCATGACGCGGGCATAGCCGACCCAGGCGCTCCAGGCCAGGACGATGACGAGTTTGTCCAGCCCGCCGCCGAAAATGGCCATAATGAAAATCGCCAGAAGGGTAAAAGGAAACGCCATCTGCATATTGACGAGCCAGGAGATGAATGAATCCGTCCTGCCGCCGTAATAGCCTGACACCATGCCGAGAAAAATCCCGACAGAACCGCCGAGGACCGACGCGATAAGCCCGAGCATTATGGACACCCGGCTCCCCATGATGATGCGGGACAGGAGGTCGCGGCCCATGGAGTCGGTGCCGAGGTAGTTCGGCGCCTGTCCCTCCCGGGCGGCGACGGTGGTCGGCGGCCGGAGGCGCTGCCTGGCGTTCAGGCGCGTCGGATCGTGCGGCACGAGGACATCGGCGAAAATCGCCATGAAGACGACGGCCAGCACCACCACCGCGCCGGTCATGCCGGGGATGCTCCCGAGAAGGCTCCGTACCACGCGCGGCATTTTTAGTTTTTTCTTGATTTCCGTTTCCATTTCTCCACCGCCTATTCCAGCCTGATCCGGGGATCAAGGATGGTGTACGTGATGTCGACGAGTAGGTTGACCAGGACAAAAATCGTCGTACTGACGAGGATGACGCCCTGGATAACGGCGAAATCCCGGGTGAACAGGGCGGTAACGCCCAACCGGCCGAGGCCGGGCCAGGCGAAAACCGTCTCGATGACAAAGGCACCGGACAGCATATTGCCGAATTGGATGCCCATGACGGTGACAACCGGAATGAGGGCGTTCTTGAGGGCGTGCTTCATGACGACGAAAAACTCTCGCACTCCCTTCCCCCGGGCGGTCCTGATGTATTCCTGTTCAAGTACCTCCAGCGTGCTCGACCGTACCATGCGGACGAAATAGCCGACCGACTGGAGGGCGATGGTGAGGGTCGGGAGAACCATGTTGGTCCAGCGTTCACTGCCGGAAATAGGGAGCCATTTCAGGTAGACGGAAAACACGAGCATGAGAACGAGGGCCAGCCAGAAATTAGGGAGAGCCTGTCCGACCAATGCGAGAAAGTTCCCGAAGAGATCCCAAATCGTGTTTCGCTTCAACGCCACGAAGATGCCAATCGGTATCGCCAGGACGACGGCGAGGAAGAACGCGGTGAAGGCGAGGCGGAGCGTATTCGGGAGTGCCACGGCAATCATGTCCCGCACCGTTTGTTTTGTGACGTAGGAGCGGCCGAAATCGCCTTGCACCGCGTTCGAGATGAAATTCCAATACTGCACCGGGATGGGGTCGGCCAGGCCGAGGCTTTCCCGGATTTCCTGTTTCTGCTCCTCGGTGGCGCTTTCCGGCGCCAGGAGGAGGACCGGATCGCCGGTGAGCCGGCCGAGGACGAACACGAGTACGGAGATCCCGAGAAAGGTCAACACCCCCTGCAGAAGTCTCCGAATGATGTAGCGGCTCATGAAGCGGTCTCCCGGCCCGTCCGGCCACGGCTAACGATACTCGGGCCGGACGGGACCATTTCAGCAATGCAGCGTTTTATGTCGGTGTAACAATTCCCTGTTACTTGAAGCTGGCGTTGAAGGCGTCGATGTAGCCGTCGTTCCGGGTGTTCCACTGGATGCGGTTGTTGATGCCGTTGACCTGCGGCAGCTTCCAGAGCCAGATCCACGGGCATTCTTCCCAGGCCAGTTTCTGCATGGCGAAGTTGATCCGTAGCGCCTCTTCCGGGTCCTTCGTTTCGTTGAGCCGCTTGAACAGGCTGTCGAACTCGGCGTTGGACCAGGTCGAGTTGTTGTCGACGTGACCGGTCGTCAGGATGAGGTTTTCGATAATCGGGTTCGTCAGGGCGGCCCAGCCAATCCAGACGAGATCGGTCAGTTCCTTGGCGTCGTTCCGTTCAAGGAAGACGCCGAGTTCGAGGTAACGGACATCGGTGTCGATGCCGACATCGGCCAGGTCGGCGGCCAGTTGCTGGGTGATTTCCTTGTCCAGCCCGTAGCGGGAACTCGGGGGGACGATGGTCAATTTGAACCCGTCCGGATAGCCGGCCTCGGCGAGGAGCGCCTTGGCCTTTTCCGGGTCGTACGGGTACGGCTTCAGGTCCGGGTTGTTGTTGGCCGGATTGACATAGCTCGAATAGGGCGCGGTGAAATCGCTCAGGATATTTTCCGTGATGTTTTCCTTGTCCACCGCGTAGTTCATGGCCTGGCGGACGCGCTTGTCCTTCAGGGCCGGATGGCCTTTTTCAATGGAGATAGTGAGGGCCATTTTCCGGAGGCCCGGTTTCGCGTCGACGTGGGAGATGGCGGTTTCGGCCTGCGGTGCGATGTCGACGGATATTTGCTCGGCGAAGTCGATACTGCCGGCGCGGAGCTCGTTGATGCGGGCGCTCTCTTCCGGGATGACGCGGAAAACAAGGTTCTTGATGGGCGGCGCGCCGTTCCAATGGTTTTCAAAGGCTTCGAGAATCATGTAGTCGTTCGGTACATATTTCGAAAATTTGTAAGGGCCGAAGCCGTCGGATTCCCCGGCCATCTTGTCTTCGCTCGCGCCTTTGTAAAAGCCGATGGGAACGATGGGCGATTCGAACAGCCAGTACAGAACGGTGCTGGACGGCTCCTTCGTGACGACGCGGAAGGTGAGGTCGTCGACGATGTCAATCCGGTCCAGCATGACCTGCTGCGGGAACTGGTAGACGGCGTACTCGGGTTTACTCTGCACCATGTCGAAGGTGAACTTGACGTTCTCGGACGTGAGCTTTTCGCCACGGTGGGAGACAATGCCCGGGCGGAGTTTGAACTCCCAGGTGAGGTCGTCGACGCGGCGCCACGACTCGGCCATCCGTGGCGTGATGGTGCCGTCGGCGGCGCGGTGGACCAGGGTGTCGTGGATGGTGTGGTAGTCGATACTGGTGTTGAAGCGCATATTGGCGAGGAACGGGTTGATGGTCTGGACATCGCCGATCATGCCGAGAACCATTGTCTCGCTTCGCGGCAGGCCGTACACCGTTTCCCCGGAAACAGCCGGCGCGGCGGCGACCGTAAGCCATATTGTCAGTGCCAATAGGACGCGAACAAATCTTGTCATCGGACTTCTCCTTGTGACTGAAATTCCGTGTGTCCAACCCGGCCCAGTTCCCGGTTGGACAGTCCGCCCCGGTCAGGTCCGGTGGCGAACGGGAAAAACCGCTGAAAAAAACGTCTCCGGCGGGCGCTGTCGATAGTCCCGTTCGGAGTAGGACATTTTCAATCTCCGGAAATAGCCTTCGGCCCAGTCGCGGAGTTCGTCGTACTCGACTCCGGGGATGATGCCGTCCCGCACCACGTCCCGGCCGTTAATGATGACGTCGGTGACATCGCTCCGCCGGGCCGACAGGACCATGGCGCGGAGAGGATCGTCAACCGCATTTATCCGGAACGCACCGAGGTCGACGACGGTGATGTCGGCGCGGGCGCCGGGACAGAGCCGCCCGAGGTCGTCCCGGCCGAGGGCGTCGGCACCGACCAGGGTGGCGGCGCGGAAGACGTCCCGGGTGGTGACGGCGGCGGCGTCCCGGTCCGCCGTCCGGCCCATGAGGAGGGCGAGGTACATGTTTTCCAGCATGTCCGGCGGGTTGCAGTCGGTGGCGATTGCCACCCGGATGCCACGGGACCGGTAGCGGCCGAACGACTCCATGACGGTGCCGCCACGGGCGATGACGTTCGGGCAATGGAGAACGGTGGCGCCGCTGGCGGCGAGAACGTCAAGGTCGTCACCGGCTCCGCAGTCGGCACCGGAGTAGCCGTTCACATAAATGGCATGCGGCAGGAGGAGCTGCCGATTCAAGAGACCCAGCGAATGGAGATGCCCAATCGGCGTTTTCCCGAACCGTTCCCGAATCGCCTGAAATTCCCACCAGGACTGCGTGGCATGGAGCCGCACCGGAACGGCGAGGCGTTCTGCCCATTCCCGTGTCGCGGCAAGGAGATCGGCGGAACAGGTCTCGATAGTCGACGGCACCAGGACACCGCGTATGAGCGGGTCGGAACCGAGGCCCTGGATAAAGGCGACGTTTTCGACCAGGCCGCGTCGGCCTTCGTCCGCCTGCCACCACGTTTCCTTGACGCCGGCGTTGGTCGTGACATTGACGCCGTCCCGGTAACTTGGCCCAAGCCAGGTGCGGACGCCGAGGCGGGAAGCGACGGCGGCCAGTTGTTCGAATTCGTCCCGGCCTTCGGCCCACTTCCGGAACAGGAGGCCGGTCACCGGCAGGATCGTCGTCGTGCCGCACGACACCAGCTTGCAGAGGGCGTAGTGGTATTTCCGCATTTCCTCGTCCGGGTCGGACAGGTCGTGACGACCGGTGGTGAAATAGGCCTCGCTCCAATTGGTGCCGAGGGCGAGGTCGCTGTCGCCTTTGGTGTCGAGGAACAGGTCCGACGCTTCCAGGTCGGCGGTGGCGTTCAGGTCGATGAATCCGGGGGAGACGATACTGCGCGGGAAGGACAATTCGCGATCGACCGGTCCCGGATAATCGTAGCCGACATGGACGACGGTGTCGTCGGAGTAGACCAGTTCGGCGTCCGTGTACACCACGTGATCGCCGGCGGCGGCATCGTAGCCGATGATGTAGCGGGCGCGAATTCTCGTCTTCATGTCGCCAGTCCTCCCGCCGGTTGCCGAAAAGACGCGGTCGGCCAACGGCATTTTCCATTACTTCACGATGCCTTACCGGACGGCCCGGTCCTCTTCCGCCTTGGCGCGGTTGAACTTGTCCATCGCCACGTAGTAGCCGAACATCTGCACCGGCACCGAATAGGTCAGGCCGCTGAAGTATTCGAGGACCGGCGGCAACAGGATGGCGTGGTCCGCCAGGGCGGCCAGTTCGTCTTCGCCGGCGGTCGTGACGACGCAGGACAGCCCGCCGAAGTGGCGCCCTTCGATGAGGGTGTCCCGGGCGCGGGGGACGCTTTTCCCGGACGGCGCGATGACGAACATCGGCCAGCCGGCCTTGACCGAGTTGTAGTGGTGAAATTCCTCCATCGGCACGTGGGCGGCGAAGTCCGGCGTCGCCTCCTTCACTTTGGCACTGCCGAAAAAGGCGCAACTGAGGCTCGGGCCGCCGCCGACAAAGAGGTACATGTTTTTTTTGCCCCATTCGGCGGCGAGGTTTTTGACCTGTTCCCGGCAGCCTTCGGTGATTTCCCGGACCAGGGCGGGCACCCGGTCGAACTCGCGGTGGAGCGCGTCCAGCCGGGCCGGGTCGTAACTCTTCCGTTCCCGCGCGAGGCAGAAGCCGAGTTCCATGACGAGCGCCATCGCCGCCGTCGACGCCTGGGTTGGCCAGCCCTTCCGGGTGGCGTGGATGGTGAGTCCACGGTTCGACTTTTCCATCAGGATGGAGCCGGGGGTGTTCGACAGGGTTATGGTTTGCGCTCCCCTGGCCTCGGCGACGTACATGGCTTCGATGGTGCGGAGGGTCTTGCCGCTCGAGGACAGCATGATGACGAGGGTCTTGTCGTCCACCACTGTGTTGTAGTAGTAGTCGAAGTCGAGGACCTGCATCGCCTCGCAGGGAATGCCGAGGATTTCCTCAAGGAGGTAGCGGGCGCCGTCCAGCGCCATCACCGAGTCGCCGCAGCCGGTCATGCAGATCCGGTTGATTTCGCGTTTCGCCAGGTAGGCGGCGGCTTCGGCGATGTTGTCCCGTTCTTCCCGAATAGTCTCCGCTATCTTGTCCGCCTGGGTGTCTATTTCCTCGATGGTGAACTGCACACGGCTGAGGCGCTTCGGGCAGGTTGGGTGATCGGTGGCGGGCGGATTCCATTCGCCCGACGTTTCTTCGGTGTAAAAATCGCCAATGACCTTTTTCGCGTCGGCGGTGACGATAGCGTCGTCGGCCAGAAGCGGCGTTCCCGGTATCTTCCCCATGATTCACTGCATCTCTAATCAGTGTGTGACAAAATCGATGTTCGAGCGGTTGACATCGTTCTGAATGCTTTCTGCTTTGTGGCAAGCCACCTGATGCCCGGAATCGTACTCGCGCATCGCCGGCCGTTCCCGCTGGCAGATGTCCCCGGCGTGCGGGCACCGGGTGTGGAACCGGCAGCCGCTCGGCGGCGTGATGGCGGACGGCAATTCTCCGGAGAGAAGGATGCGCCGCCGTGATTTCTCCTTCCGGGGATTCGGCGTCGGCACCACGGACAAAAGGGCCTGGGTGTACGGGTGGAGCGGCCGGGCATAGACCACATCCTTCGGTCCGAGTTCAACCAGGTTGCCGAGGTACATGATGGCGACGCGGTGGCTGATGTGGCGGATCATCGAAAGGTCATGGGCGACGAACAGGTAAGCGAGGCCGAGTTCCTTCTGGAGATCCTCGAGAAGATTGATGATTTGCGCCTGGACGGAAACGTCCAACGCCGATATCGGTTCGTCGCAGATAATAAGGGACGGCTCGAGCATGAGGGCGCGGGCAATGCCGATGCGCTGGCGCTGGCCGCCGGAGAATTCGTGCGGGAAGCGGTTGGCGAAATCGGGGTTCAACCCGACCTTCTCCATCATCTCCCTGACCCGGGCGTCCAGGTTCGTCTTCCCGGCCAGGCCGTGCTCCCGAAGCGGTTCCTTCAGGACCGACGATACCCGGAGGCGCGGGTTGAGGCTGGCATAGGGGTCCTGGAAAATCATCTGTATCCGCTGGCGCTTTTGCCTGAGCGCTTCGCCACGTAGTGAGAAAAAGTCCTCCCCTTCAAACTCCACCCGCCCGCCGGTCGGTTCCAGGAGCTTGATAATGGTGCGGGCCAGGGTCGATTTGCCGCAGCCGGACTCGCCGACCAGCCCAAGCGTCTCGCCGGGATAGACCGAGAGGCTGACGCCGTCGACGGCGTGGACCTGTCCGCCGAGGCGACGCCGGACTATTCCCTTCCAGATGGGAAAGTACTTCTTGAGGCCGTCGACTCTGAGAATCGGTGTGGAGGTGTCAGTCATGAAGTAAACCCCATGGCGGTTGGAACCGGCCGTTTTATGGGCATAAAACCCCGTCCGCCACGGCGCGATGCGGCGCCGGCGGGTGAAGACGGAAAAACGCGTTTGGACAGGTGATTCTCGTAAATTCGTTACCAACGCCAGCCAACGGCACCGCCGCGTTCAGGCGTTCCAACAGGCGACGCAGTGGCCGCCGCCCATGTCGCGAAGCGGCGGATTGGCGCTGACGCAGCGTTCCGTTTGCCGCTTGCAGCGGTTACGGAACGGACAGGTATCCGGGAATTCATGGAGTATCGGCGGCAGTCCTTCGATGGATTCGAGCCGCCGGTAACCCTCGTCCACCCGGGGCAGACTGCCGAGGAGGCCGATGGTGTACGGGTGGAGCGGGTTTTCGTAGAGGTCTTCCACCGGCGACGCCTCGACAATGAAGCCGCCGTACATTACCGCCACCCGGTCGGCGAGACCGGCGAGAAGGCCGAGGTCATGGGTTATCCAGATAATGGCGTTGTTGAACTCGCCCTGGAGGCGTTTCACCAGTTCGACAATCTGGGCCTCGATTGTGACGTCAAGCGCCGTGGTCGGCTCGTCCGCGATGAGAAGGTCCGGGTTGCAGATAAGGGCCATGGCGATCATCGCCCGCTGCCGCATACCGCCGGAGAACTGGTGCGGATACGACTTCAGCCGCTGGCTGGCGTTTGTTATGCCGACGAGGGTGAGCATCTCCGCCGCCCGGCGCTCAGCCTCCTTCCGGTCGACCTGCTTGTGGGCCATGACCGCCTCGGCCAGTTGGTTGCCGATGGTGTAGACGGGATTAAAGGAGACAATCGGGTCCTGGAAAACAATGGCGACCTCTTCGCCACGGATGCGGGTCATTTCGTCGCCGGGAAGGGACAGGAGATCGCGGCCCTTGAACATGGCCGTCCCGGCCGTGACCTGGCCGTGCGGTCGGGGTAAGAGGCCCATGACGGCAAGCATGGTGATGCTTTTGCCGCAGCCCGATTCGCCGACAATGCCCAGGACTTCGCCACGGTTCACGGAGAACGACACGCCGTTCACCGCATACACCGTTTCGACGCGGCTCTTGAACCTGACGCGCAGGTCCTCGACCGCCAGGACGGTATCGTTACTGTTCATGAGAATGGTCCCCGGGCGAGGCCGGCGGCGCCTGGCCGGCAGTTACTTCCCGTTCAGTTCGAGAAGCGCCTTGGCCGTTTCCTCGTCCGTTATGAGAATGTTTATAAAGCGTCCCCGGAGGGCGCCGAGAATGGCGGCGACCTTTTCCCGGCCCATGGCGACGCCGATGGAATACGGTTTCGCCTTCATGCTTTCGAGGGAAATGCCGATGGTGCGGCTGTTCAGATCTTCGTCCACGGCCTCGCCATCGATGTTGTAGTAGAGGGAACAGAAGTTGCCGACAGCGCCGTTCCGCTCCAGTTCCTGGCGTTTTTCCTCGCTGATATAGCCGTACCGGTAGAGCATGGATTCGCGGCGAAAGTTACCTATGCCGTTCAGGGCGATATTGGCGTACTCGATGTACTCGAGGGTGCGCCGCGTGTGATTGTCGGATAGATAGACCTCCTTGACCGCGATGGAGGAGACTATAACCGGCGTGTACAGGTGGAACAGACGGGCGCCGAGTTTTCGCCCGAACATCCGGGACACGTCGAAAACGCCTTCATCCATGGTGTTTTCGTAGGTGCAGCCGTTCAGGCTGACGACCTTGACGTCTTCGACATGGTAGTGCGGCATCTGTTTGGCGATTTCCAGTGTCGTGGTTCCCCAGGCGACGCCGAGGACATCGTGCGGTTTCAGGAGCTTGGACAGGTAGTCGGCGCCGGCCTTGCCGAGTTGGACCCGGGCCTGGTTACTGGTCATGCCGACGGTGTTGATGACACAGGCGTCCCGGAGATCAAACTCGCCGATAAGGCTTTTTTGCAGCGTACCGATGTCGTGGAACGGATCGACGACGGCGACCCTGACAATGCCCTGCTCTTCGGCCTGACGGAGAAGGCGGGACACTTTTGGCCGGGAGAGGTTGAGCTGATCACAGATCTCCTGCTGGCTCAACTTGGCGACATGGTACATGCGAGCCACTTCGATGACCTGGCGGAGATCATAGTTCATGCTGGCGCCCTTTTTCAGAAAACAGGGTGGTCGGCCTGGTTCGTCAGCGATTGTCCGGTGGAGCCTGAAGTACCCATCTGCACAAAATTTCAGTTGACCGTGTTACAAATGTTCATCAGCTACTCGTAGTGTACCGCAAAAGATCCCGTTTGCAGACAAAACTCGAAATTTTTTAATGATTTTTTTGCCATCTCGAGTCGGCTTTTGAAGCAAAGTCAAAGAATATTAAGGGTTATCGCTAGGCGTAGTTCACTGAGACAAAAGTATTTTTTTCATCACGGCAGTCCAATGACGCGTCGTCGGGAGCTTACTGATGTCATCAGTCAACCAATTGCCCTATCTATTTTGACTCGGCAATGCTTTGCCAGAAAAATAATCTAATAGTTACCATACAGACATTATATTTTATAAAATTATAAACCCTTTGACGCAAAATCCCTTGCTTTTCACCTCAAAAAAACCGCAAAATTTTACTACAAATCTCTCCAAACCATTCTTTTTACGTATTTTACCTGCGTGCGATTATACAACGAACGAGTAAATTACCGCAAAAGCCATCCGAAAAGCGCCAGAAACTCTTGCATGTATTTTGGCAAAGTATTTTGCCATTTCTTTTTCATCATTTTTTAATCATTCCTACCATCTCCATAACGTATTATTTTCCACATAGTTAATCCCTCATGACGGTGTATCGGGGAACCCCGCATGACCTGTATGATTTTTTGGCATGGTGAATGCAAAGTGCGTAGGTGAAATGTGCCGTGCTGTCGCACCGTGTACATACCGGTTCGCCCCTTAGCCTGATTACCGATACCATCCACTCGTCTCCGCCGAACCAGCACCCAACAGTTATGGGCTTGTCCGCCGAAACGCTCCAACGGTGGAGAAGCCAAACAGGGTTTTCATCCAAAAAGATACCGTCGCCGCCGTGCCGCTCCATGGGGAGAGGCATGCGGGGCTCTATTGTGCACTTCCGCGCATCGGCGAGGCGATGTGTCTGAGAAGTGGTGGTATTTATCATTGACCTGTTATTTTTTGAGAGGGGGAGGCATGAAACAAAAATCTGCTGTTCGACCTTTTATCATCCTATTTCCCGGTCTGTTGTTTGTCGTTATGCTCATCTTTGTCTTCATCGACGCGAACGCGTTCTATGCGGCGTTGAACTCGTTCTTTATCGTCATGATGCGGAATCTCGGCTGGTTTGTCAGCCTGGTCATGCTGTTTTTCGTGGCGGTATGCATCTATATCCTCTTTTCCCCGCTCGGCCGGGTCCGGCTTGGCGGGCCGAACGCAAAACCGAAATTCACCTATATGCAGAGGTTCGGGATTTCCCTCTGTACCGGCATCGGCGCCGGCGTCGTGTTCTGGGGCGTGGCCGAACCGCTCCTTTTCGCCATGGAGCCGGCGCCGAGCTTCGGCTACGAGCCCGGCAGCAACGCCGCCATCCTCTGGTCCATGCGCACCTGCTTCATGCACTGGGGTATTACCCCCTATGCCAGTTGCGTCGTCATGGGCGTGGTCCTGTCCTATGCCTGCCTGAATATGAAATCGCCGTTCACCGCCTGCTCCGCCCTCGTGCCCATCTTCGGGAAAAAGGTCGTCGACACCAAGTGGGCCGACGCCTTCGACGCCCTGTCCGCCTTCGCCCTCACCGGCGCCGTCGCCGGCGGCCTCGGCTACGGCATGCTCCAACTTTCGCAAGGCGTCTACGGCTTCCTCGGCATCGCCCCGAGTACCGGCGTCTTCGTCGCCCTCATCCTCTTCATGTTCGCCGCCTATAACGCCTCGGCTTTCAGCGGCCTGAAGCGCGGCATCACCTGGCTGTCGAACCGGAACACGCAGCTCTTTTTCATTCTTCTCGGTTTCATGTTCCTTTGCGGGCCAATCTCGTACATCTGCAACCTGTTCACGGAAGCGCTCGGCGAATACCTCGGCCACTTCATCCAGGCCAGCACCTACACCGCGCCCTACGCCAACAGCGAACTCTGGCCGCAGTGGTGGGATATGTACTGGTGGGTGGACTGGCTGGCCTATGCTCCCCTTCTTGGCCTGTTCATGGTCCGCGTCGCCTACGGCCGGACGCTCCGCGAGTTCATCCTGGTGGAATGGCTGTTCCCGGCCCTGTTCGGCATTGTCTGGTTTTCCGTCTTCGGCGGCACCGTCCTGAACGCCCAATTCTTCGAAGGCACCGACTTCTACGCCCTGTACAAGTCATCCGGAGCGGAAGCTCTGACGCTGGCCGTTTTCGAAACCGTTCCCTTCTCCACCATAGCCAAAAGCGTCATGCTCATCATCATCACGATTTCCCTCGTCACCCAATGCGACTCGATGGTGGTGACCTTGTCCGGCATGTCCCTCCAGCACGGGTCGGACAGTGAAGAAGCGCCGCGCACGCTGAAATTGTTCTGGGGCATCATGTTCGCCACCATCGCCCTCATCTTCACCTTCTTGGGCGGCATTGACGGCGTGAAGATTATCAAATCCATCTGCGGCATGCCGCTGGCGTTCCTCTGCCTCGCCATCACCATCGGTTTCATTGTCTATATGACCAAACGGCCGCGCACCGTCACCGGCGACTATGTCTACGAAGACGAAGTCGCGGATGCGCCGGACAGCGGCGAAGAACCGGCACCGCATTTCAAACTGACCATGCGCATCAAGAGGATTTTCGGCAAGGATACCAAGGACGAGTAGTCCGACTCCATGCCGCAGCGAAATCAAGAAGAAGCCGCCGCCGGGAAAAATTCGGCGGCGGCTTTTCATGGCATGACGTGTCATCCCATTCCCTGAACGCCGTCCGCCCGCACCAGCGCCACACCGTATCCGGCGTCCGACCTGGCGATATTTCCCATTTAATAGTGAATGCTGCTATTTGCCGTTTTTCCACTTGACTGTCGTCACCGGTGGTATACACTGTGGAAATGGTGCAAAGACTTCCGTCGTCACCACGGCGGTTGTTCCATTCGGGTGTTACGGGGAGACCTTCTCATGTCGTACAAGGAAACATCGCTATTCGCCGAAGAGCGGAAACAGCGCATTGTCGAACTGGTCAAATCAAAAAAAAAATTGTAATTCCTGAACTCTGCTCCTACTTCGGCGTCTCCGCCTCCACCATCCGGAACGACCTCCGTTCCCTCCATGAGGACGGGCTTATCACCCGCACCCACGGCGGCGCCATCATCAATTCGAAATCCGGCTACGAACCGCTGCCGTTCGACAAACAGTCGCAGCGCCACGACGCCAAACAGGCCATCGCCCTCGCCGCCATCGAGCATGTCGAAAACGGCGACGTCATCGCCATCGGCACCGGCACCACCACCTTCGAACTTATCAAGCTCCTCACGCAAAAGCGCGACCTTACCGTCATCCTGAACGACATCTACGCCGCCGCCTATCTCGAGCAGACGGAAAGCATCAACGTCATCGTGGTCGGCGGAACGCTGAGGAAAAATTTCCATTACCTGCAAATGCCGCCGAACCACAACTGGTTTCGGGACATCAACATCGACAAGACCTTCATCTCCTGTAACGGCGTCCATGTCAGCCGTGGCATCACCACGCCGGATCCGGCCCTGGCCCACGATCTGCGGCAAATGATAGACGCGTCGACATCGGTCTACGTCATCTGCGACAGCAGCAAAATCGGTTCCATCGCCTTTTCCCGCATCACAGATCTGGACGGCGTCGACCGCCTCATCACCGACAACAACATCGACGACGACGATGCGGCCGAACTCCAGGCGGCGGAACTGGATCTTGAAATAGTCAATTGCCGGTAAACCGCATTTCCACAATATCAACAAAATTTACAACAAACATGCCTCCGCTGTCGCCAATAGGCCCATTACTATGAATTATTCTGCAATTCGCCTGAGTTTACTCACCCCCAATGTCGTTTTAAGCCAGCAAATAAGATAATATGAGAATAAATATCAGTCGGTATTTGACAAAAACGATCGATCAGGTACTATAAAAAAGACGAAACTTCAAATGCACGAAATTGTCTGCCGATAATTTCAACCCTACTCCGAGCCAGTTCGCCACCTTGACGCCGACACGTACGCAAATTCCCAACTTGTTGTCCATCGGCGTCCTCCTCGTCATCGCCCTCCAGAACGGGCTGAACGTCATCGGCGTCGACGCCTTCTGGCAGGACATCGTTTTCGGCCTCCTCGTCATCACCGCGATTATTCTGAACGCGGACAAGAGCGGTCGGGACATTGTAATTAATAACGTGGACACACCTGCCGTCCCGCCCGTCCGGGCGCACGGCCACAAAGAAAGGCACAGCCCATGCGCGCCCTCGCCGTCATAAAACCGAACGATCTGCAACTCGTCAACATCCCGATGCCGACCATCGACGACTACCAGGCATTGGTCAAAACTGAAGTGAATTTTTTCTGCAACTCCACCGACCGAAAAATTGTCGAAGGCCACTTCCCCGGCCTAACGGAAGACCGCTATCCCCTGCTTCTCGGTCACGAAAACACCGGCATCGTCCAGGAAGTCGGCCGAAAAGTCACCACCTTCCGGCAGGGCGACCGGGTGATGTGCGGCTGGCATTCTCAGCCGGAACCGCCGTTCATCAGTTTTTGGGGAGGATGCTGCGAATACTTCGTCGTCCGGGATCACGAAGCGATGGTGCGGGACGGCGTCGCCGACGCTGCCCACGGCTGGACTGAACTGGCGCGGAT
>JAJBTL010000036.1:0-2802 GCA_020860865.1 Planctomycetota bacterium
TTTCCGCTCCGTCGGGTGGCGGCAGTCAGTCCGGCGGGCCTGGTGCAAGGGGCTGGTCGGCCAGTGCGCAGCGGGGGGACGGCGGCGACGGCGGCACGTCCCCGAACCTCGGTGGCGGCGGCCCGACAGGAGAACGCGCCGCCTTTACCCCGAGCGCCCAGGGCGGCGGCAACGGCAGCGGCGACGCCAGTAATGGCCCGCTCCAACGGAGCGACGGACGTGGCCCGGGCGACCGGAGCGTCGGTGTCGGCGACGGCAACCCGGACAGCCTGTCCAGCCGCGGCGTTCCCGGCCTGAACGACGGCAATGGCGGAGCGGGCACTCCCGGCAGCGCTCCCGGCGGAGAAGACGGCGGCACCGGCGCTGGCGGTCGCGGCCAGTCCGATGGCCTTGGCGAAAGCCGCGTCGACGAAATGAATTCCGGCCCCGGCCGGAGTCCCCTGGCCATGCGCTCCGGCACCGGCATTAGCGATTTGACCCAGTCGAACCTCGGCGGCGGCGACGACCGTTACCGTCTCCGCGTTATTCCGATGGAAACGACGGTCGGCGAATGGACCCGTATCGAGCGGAACGGTCATCGCCGGAGCGTGAGCGTCGCGGCCAGCAGCGTCGACATGGACAGCCTGCTCATCGTCGTCGGCGACTTCGCCCGTCTGCCCGATTCGGCGACGGAAAACCTGTTCGGCATATTGTCCGAGAGAATCCGGAGCGGCATTACGGTGGAAGACCGGCGTTTGTCTCCGATGGACAATACGCTCCAAGCCACCCGTCTCGCTCTCCTACCGCCGGAAGAAATGCGCGACTGGTCGGAGAGTGCACTCGCCAGTGGCGGCGAATGCCTGAAAACTGGCGGCCACATTTGGCTCGATGCCGCTGACCGCCCCGAGGCCCGACGCCAGATGGAACGTTTGGCCAAGGCGGTGGGCGGCGAGTACGGACCGCTTCCCGCCACGCACCCGTTGAGTGACGGCGAGACGGTTGAGGCGGTCGTCCTGAACGATCGGGAACTGGTTGTCGCCACCTATCAGGACTGGCGCCGGGAATGGCGCTATGGCACCCGGAACGGCCGGACCCTCCGCTTCCTGACGCGTACCCTGAACTACTTCCTCAGTGGCGACGCCGATGACGGCTTCATTCTCGGCCCCGCCCGCACCGAAGGCGAGGAAGTCATCGAACCTGCCCGCGAAATCATCCCGGACCGCCTCGCCGGCGGCGACGGATCGGCCGGCCGGTTGTGGGACGAGTTCGGACCCGGAACCGCCGCGACCTGGCGCATGCCGTCCTGGAGCGATCCCGGCGCCATTACGGCCATTTCGGACGGGCAGGGCGGTCGCGCCCTGAAGATGGATCTCCATAGCGCTGTCAAGGGCCGCGCCGCTGTCTACCGGACGCTCACGCCGCCCGAAGATTTTTCGACCGTCGACTATATTTCCCTGGACGCCTATTACGACGGCGAAGGCGCCGCCGCGCTGTCCATGGTGTTTACGGTGGACAACGGCAACGGCTGGGTCGACTACGAAACGCCGGCCCTCGATCTGACGCCGGGCTGGAACCGTATTCGCTTCGATCTGGACGCGAGGAACTTCCGCCAGCTCCAGCCTGAACCACGGAACGGCCAGCCACTCCGCGACAGCGACCGCACTGGCCGGGCCGGGTTCTTCCTCTACCGCGAGGGCGAAGCGCCGGCGCTGGTCCTGTACCGGAACATCCGCCTTCACGAGTAGCCGGCTGCTGTGCCGAGTGTTTTGATGTTTAAGCACGGGCGGACGAACCCAAACGCGCGGGCCAACACCCCGCCCGCGAGAAAGGATAGACGTGCGACCGCTTCTTCTCGTACTGCTGATAACGTTGGCGTCTGGCGGTCGGGCTGGTTCGGAAGAACCCGCCGCCCGGGCCGAACGCTACGACGGCATGGTCGAGGCGCTGAACGCCGCGTCAAGCCGGCGGGCCCGCGTGCTTGAACTCATCTACACCGAACTGCGTGGACCGAACGGCAGGGAAATGCAGGAGGTGCTCCGCCAGGCCCTTTCCCGGTCGAACACCCTCATCCTTCAGGGCGTTGTCGAAGCGATGGCGATGCTCGGGGACCCCAGGGACGTCACAAACCTGGACGCCCTCCTCGCCACGTCGGACAAGCTCGAGGTGAAGGTGCTGGTCTGCCGCTTGCTGCCGGCTTTTTGCCTCCAGTCGGAACGGGCCAGGTGCAATTACATTCATTACGCCGTCGGCTACGACCGGGTGCCACGGCCGGGAATTCTCGAGCCGCTCCGCCGTCCGCCCCTGACCCGGCGCGGCCGCCTCGACCCGAACCAGGAGCGACTCCAGGCCCGGGTCATCCATAGCCTCGCCCTCCAGTTCGATCCGGTCGGCGCCGCCCTCAGGTATATTGACGATATTCTCTACAGCCAGGCCTCCCGGCAGGCCGTTCTCTACTTTGTCGGGAACGCCCTCGGGAACGACCCCGGACGGTGGGAACGGATCTGGTCGGCGCAGGGCGGCGACATCGACGTCCGGGTGCCGGACGAGGTTGAGGAAATCCGCCTGGCCGCGCTCGCCTCCCTCGCCGACATGGGCGCGGAAGGCTTGCCGGAAGTGCTGGAGGCGTTCGGCCGCCTTCTCGCCATCGGGGACGGCGTCATTCTTCAGGCCCTGTTCGATACGATGACGGCGATGTGCCGGACCGCCTTTGTCGAATTTCCGGATCTCAATGCGATGCAGTTCGCCGCCGAGGACGCGGTCGAGGCGGAGAACTGGCGCCGCCGCCGCCTCGCGTCCGGCCGCAACCTCGCCGTCTTTTCCGCC
>JAJBTL010000036.1:2812-4680 GCA_020860865.1 Planctomycetota bacterium
CGGCGTTGGAACGGGAACTCGATCCGGCGGTGTTCGCGGCGGTGGTGACGGCGTTCGGCGCGGCCCTGGCCTACCCGGACGACTTTCCGGATCCGGACGGGGAACTGGCGGCCGCCCGCGATGCCGGCATCGCCTCGATGGAATATCTCCTTATGCACCCGGATCTGACGCGGGTCAAACGGTCCGCCGTTGCCCGCGCTCTCGGCGAGGTCGGGACGGAGCGGGCGGTGTCGGCCCTAATGAGCATTGCCAATTCGCCCTATTGTTCGCCCGAGTTCGGCGACGATGGCGCCCGGTTCCTCGATACCGTTCTCGACTCGCTCCGGGACATCGCCGTCGGCACCCATAACGGTCAGGGCAGCGCCCGAGAGGCATTGCTCCAGCTTCTCGCGGACACGCGGATGTTCCCGCCCATCAGGGCCGGAGCGCCGCCGGTGGGCGCGGCGCACATGGTTTTGTGGCGACTACAACGGTTGTCCCGCTCGAGCGACACCGGGATGGAACCGGGCCTCTGGCGTAACCGACTCGGCTGGTGAAGGGGAAGCCGGCGGCGGGAACGGCGTCACGGGTAAATGGAAAGAAAGGTGGGGACTGTGTCACTATCAAAAATCAGAAGCAGCCTGACTGCTTTTTACCGGCGCGGCATCGACGAAGTCGAAGCCCTCGGCCGCGATCACCGGGCGGTCAGCGGGTTCCATGTCGAACGCGGAACGCCGCTACCGCTCGGCCCGTTCGGCACCAACGTCGGCGTCAACTTCGCCATCTACGCCAGCCAGGCGACGCGGATGTACCTGGAACTGTTCGACGAGGACGATGACGAGGTGAAGGCCGTTATCGACCTCGACCCGAGGCTCAACCGGACCGGCGACATCTGGCACGTGCAGATTGTCCACCCGGAACCGGAACGGCTCAAATCGCTCCGCTATGTCTGGAAGGCGGATGGTCCCCGGGACCCGTCCCACGGCCTTTTTTACGATCCCAACCTGCCGCTCCTCGACCCGTACGCCCGCGCCTTCGGTGGTGTCGCCGCCTGGGGCAGGCCTGATCTGCCGCACCCGAACGGTGGCGGCGGCCCGGCCATCAACCCGCGCCGCTGCCGCATCGCCTCGACCCGGCATTTCGAGTGGGACGGCGACTGCCCGCTCCTGACGCCTCTCGAGGACTCGGTCATTTACGAACTCCACGTTCGCGGCTTCACCATCCATCCGTCCGCCAATGTCCAGAGCCCCGGTACCTTCATGGGCCTGACGGAAAAGATCCCGTATCTTCTCGACCTTGGCGTCACGGCGGTGGAGCTGATGCCGGTTTTCGAGTTTGACGAGAACGAAAACATGCGGAGAAATCCGCGTACCGGCGAGCCGCTCCTTAATTACTGGGGCTATTCTCCCATTGGCTTTTTTAGTCCGAACACCAGTTACGCCAGCGTATCGGCCGATGCCGGCGTTCTTGACGAATTTCGCGAGATGGTTAAAAAGTTCCACCAGGCCGGCCTTGAAGTCTACCTCGACGTCGTCTTCAACCACACCGCCGAAGGGGACGAACGCGGTCCGACCATATCCTTCCGTGGCCTCGACAATCCGACCTATTACATGCTGGACGGGAACGGCCGCTACCGGAACTTTTCCGGCTGCGGCAACACCTTCAACTGCAACCACCCGGTGGTGCGGAATTTCATCATGGACGTCCTCCACTACTGGGTGGCGGCGATGCACGTCGACGGCTTCCGCTTCGACCTCGCCTCCATCCTCGGCCGCGATGTGAACGGCGAAGTGTTGGCAAATCCGCCCATCCTCGAAATGATTTCCCGGGACCCGGTCCTCGCCAACACCAAGCTCATCGCCGAAGCCTGGGACGCCGCCGGCCTGAAC
>JAJBTL010000036.1:4690-14955 GCA_020860865.1 Planctomycetota bacterium
TCCGAATGGAACGGCTATTTCCGCGACGACGTCCGGATGTTCTGGCGCGGCGACAAGGGTATGGTGAGCCGCTTCGCCAGCCGCGTCTGCGGGTCGGACGACCTCTACGGCGGCGCCACCGGAAAACCGCGACACACCATCAACTTCGTCACCGCCCACGACGGCTTCACCCTGAACGACCTCGTCAGTTACGACAAGAAGCATAACGAGGACAACGGCGAGGACAACCGGGACGGCGAGGAACACAACCATTCCATGAACTTCGGCGTCGAAGGCCCGACCGGCGACGGCGAGATAAACCGCCGACGCCGCATCCAGATGAAAAACCTCATCGCCACCCTGCTCCTGTCCCAAGGCGTGCCGATGCTTCTTGGCGGCGACGAATTTTCCCGAACCCAACGTGGCAACAACAACGCTTACTGCCAGGACAATGAAATAAGCTGGGTCGACTGGACCTGCCTCCAAGCCAACCAGGAAATGCACCGCTTTTTCAAACTGATGATCCAGTTCCGCCGGAACCACCCGGTTCTTCGCCGGCAGAATTTCTTTTCGGACGGCGGCGGCATCACCTGGCATGGCGAAAAGGAAAACGAACCGGATTGGTCCGACGAAGCGCAGTGGCTCGCGTTCCTCCTGGACGGCGGCAAGGCAAAACATCCGGACGGTCGCCCGGACGACGACATCTATGTCATGATGAATGCGTCCGGGGACTGGCGCCACTTCGTCGTTCCGGACCGGGGCCGCGAATGGCGCAAGGTCGTCGACACCTCGCGTCCGGCCGGCGAAGAAATCTTCGAACAAACGGACCGGGCCCCGGGAGCCGGTCACCGTCATGACCGTTTCGCGGTGGAACCACGAAGTGTTGTGGTTCTGGTTTCGCCACGGAATTAACCTCCATATAGAAATTCAAAACTGTAAAGAAAGTCTCCGCACCAGCGCGCGAGGCTTTCTTTTTTTATGTTGGAGACATCGCGATTGTACCGAATGTACTTAACGCATTCTTCATTTTGAGACGAAATATACGCTTGAATTTTCTAAAAAAGGCATTTTTTATCGTCGTTCTAACGCTCGAACATAACCAGGGATAGTCCGTAAAATGACGGTTTTTCAGCCTGCCCGGACCTCAACGTGCAAAGGATTTCGCTTCATTGACGGACAGTACTCTTTTAAGAATCCCCACGTAAAACAATCTCCCCAATGGTGATGTGGACGTGTTAGGCGCGATGAATTTTTCATGGTGTTGGCGGGAGATTGCAGGAGAACTCTATGAAGCCGAAACCGTTTGTCTTTTTCTTGAGTACGACAGGCTTGTCCATTCCGGACGATGTCATGGACCGACTTGAATCGCGTGTGCCGCGCGCCACGGAGCCGCACGAGATGCCCGAATACGATCATCAGGCCTTCATCTCCCAGATGATCCAGGTGGCGGCCGACACGCCACGGCGGCGGCGCTTCTGGTCACGGTCGGTCGACTCCAAGATGCTTCGGCTCAATCTGCCGACCGGCCTTTAGGCCCGGCCGCATACCACTCAATTTAGATATGGAAAAATAACGCTCCCATGCCATTCGGCGGGGAGCGTTTTCTATGAACAAGGTTCTATTGTAGAATTAGTTTGAAACCAATTCTTTTTATTTTAGTAGGGTTCCCGTCATCGGGTCAATGTGTAGAGAAGGGCATTGACGATGGCCGCAGCCACATTGGACCCGCCTTTCCTTCCCTGCGCGACAATGCATGTCGTCCCCGCGTCAATGATGGCTTCCTTACTTTCAACCACATTGACGAACCCTACGGGAACGCCGATAACGAGTCGCGGTTTTAGTCTGCCGTCACGGATCAGTTCACGGATGCGGAGGAGCGCTGTCGGGGCGTTCCCGACGACGAACACGGCTTCCGGCCAGCGAACCGCCGCCGCGTCAATGGCCGCCCGCGACCGGGTGGTACCGGACGTTTCCGCCGCCTGCCTGACCTCGGGATCGGCGATGAGGCAATGGGTTTCGACGCCCAGCTTCCCGGCGGCCAGTTTGTTGATACCGGACAACGCCATGGTCGTGTCGGTCACCACCGGCGTGCCGTTTCGGAAAGCGTCCAGGCCGGCCGCCACCGCTCCAGGGGAGAAATACATGTTTCTCGCATAGTCGAAGTCGGCCGTGGTATGGATGACTCGTTTGACTATCGCATCAGTCTCCGCCGTCAGGCTCGACAACGCTTCCGGTTCGGCGCGGCCAAGCCGGTCGAGCTCCTCCCCGATAATCGCGAAACTTCGCCGTTCAATTTCTTCGGGCGGCAACGACGACGATTCGGTCACATTCTCATGCATGCGATATCCCCGCCAGAGCTTCCTTTGCCGCATTTACAGTAGCGTCGATGTCCTCGTCCGAATGCGCGGCGCTGACAAACATCGCCTCGAACTGGGACGGCGCCAGGTAGATGCCCCGGTCCAGCATGCCGGCGAAGTAGGCGGCATATGCCGTGGTGTCGGAATTGACCGCCGATTCGTAATCAACCGCCGGGGCCGGAAGGAAAAACGCGGTCAACAGGCTGCCGACCCGGCTCACAGTCACCGCCGCTCCGGCCGAGCGCGCCGCAGCGGCGAGGCCGTCCGCCAGCCGGGCGGCGGCGCGGTCGATGCGGGCGTAGACATCGCGGTCACGGTCGATCATGGATAACTGCGCCAATCCGGCCGTCATCGCCACCGGGTTCCCGGACAGGGTGCCGGCCTGGTACACCGGCCCGAGTGGCGCCACCATTTCCATAATGTCCCGCCGCCCGCCGTAGGCGCCGACCGGCATGCCGCCACCGATGATTTTCCCGTAGGTGACAAGATCGGCCCGAATGCCGAAGTACTCCTGGGCACCGCCCGGCGCCAGCCGGAAACCGGTGATCACTTCATCAAAAATGAGGAGGGCGCCATGGCGTTGGCTGATGTCACGGAGCGCCTGGAGGAACCCGTCCTTGGGCGGAACAACGCCCATGTTCGCCGCCACCGGTTCGACAATGACGGCGGCGATGGCGTCGGGGTTTTCCTTGAAAAGCGCTTCAACCGAATCCGCATCGTTGTAGCGGGCGGTCAGGGTGTCCGCCGTCACGCCCGGAGGAACGCCGGCGCTGTCCGGAACGCCGCCGGTGAGGAGACCGGAACCGGCCTTCACCAGCATCATGTCGGAGTGACCGTGGTAGCAGCCGGCGAACTTGACGACCTTGTTCCGTTTGGTAAAGCCCCGGGCGACCCGAATGGCGCCCATGACCGCTTCCGTCCCCGAATTGACCATGCGGATGACGTCGATGCCGGTGAGTCTGGTCGCCAGTTCCGCCATGTCGACTTCGAGGGGCGACGGCGCGCCGAAGCCGAGGCCGTCCCGGACGGTGCGTTCCACCGCCTCGCGGACGGCCGGGTGGTTATGGCCGAACAGCATCGGTCCCCACGACGAGACATAATCGATAAACACGTTGCCGTCGGCGTCGGTGAGGCGGGAGCCGTTTCCGGAGACGATGAACCGGGGGTCGAGTCCGACGGACCGGAAGGCGCGGACCGGGCTGTTGACGCCGCCCGGCAGGACGCGGCCGGCCCGGGCGAAAAGGCTTTTCGATGTGGCGGTGTTCATCCGATGTCTCCTTTACGGATGGCCTGGGCGAGTTCGTTCGCGAAGTAGGTGATGTAAATATCCGCTCCGGCCCGGAACGTGGCGACGGCGCTTTCGCACATGACGCCATATTCGTCAATCCAGCCGTTCTGGCCGGCGGCCTTTACCATGGCGTATTCGCCGGAGACGGAATAAGCCGCCACCGGCACCGGGCTCATGGCGGCGATGTCCGAGACGATGTCGAGGCAGGACAGGGCCGGTTTGACAATGAGCATGTCGGCGTGTTCATGGAGATCGAGTTCGGCCTCGCGCGTCGCTTCCCGGCGGTTGTGCCAGTCCATCTGGTAACCCCGGCGGTCGCCCTTTCCTGGCGCGGAACCGGCTGCTTCGCGGAACGGTCCATAAAAGGCCGACGCATATTTGACCGCGTAACTCATCACCGGAATTTCATTGAAACCCTCTTCGTCGAGAAGCGACCGGATAGCCCCGACCCGGCCGTCCATCATGTCGGACGGCGCCACCACGTCGGCGCCGGCGCGGGCGTGGGAAAGAGCGGCGCGGGCGAGAATGGGCAGGGTCGGGTCGTTCTCCACCGTGTCGTCATGGAGGACGCCGCAGTGGCCGTGACTGGTGTATTCGCAGAGGCAGACGTCGGTGACGATAAGCGCGTCCGGCCGGTGACGGCGAATGGCCCGGATGCCTTGTTGGACTACGCCGTCCTCGGCCCAGGCGCCGGATCCTTCCGGGTCTTTCCGGTTCGGTATGCCGAAGAGAAGAAAACTGTTCACGCCGGCCTCGGCGGCCTCGTCGACGGCTTCCGCGATGCGGTCCGGGCTGTAGCGGTCGATGCCGGGCAGGCTCGGGACCGGCTCCCGGATGTTCGCGCCTTCCCGAATGAAGAGGGGCAGAATGAGGGCGTCGACGGACAGCCGCGTCTCCCGGACAAGGCGGCGCATGGCGGGGCTGCGGCGAAGGCGTCGCGGCCGATCAAGCAGGTTCATGCATTCTCCAATCGTTCACGGATAAGGGACGCCATGGCGTCGATATTGGCGGACTGCGGCGTCTGCGGCCGGAGGCCGGCCGCCTTCGCCGCGTCGGCGGTCATGGCGCCGATGCAAAAGGTCTGGAACGCGTCTTCCGGCAGGTCGGCAACCGGCACCGTGTCGGCAAATGCTGCGACGGACGAGGCGCTTGTGAAGGTGACGGCGTCGAAGCCGCCGGCGGCGAGTTCGTCCGCGATGCCGTGCCACTGGTCGGTCCTCGGCGTGGTGTCGTAGGCATCGACGGCGACAAAATCGATGCCGCGTTGCTGCAACGTTTCGTCAATGGACCGGTCGCCGACAGAGGCGCGGAACAGGAGGACGCGATCGTTTTTCCGCACCCGGTCGCGGAGGGCGGCGGCGAGGCCGGAGGCGGACGGATCGTCGGCCTGAAGATCCGGATAGATTCCCACATCGGCAAGGGGCCGCGCGGTGACGGCGCCGACGACGGCAAAGCGGATTCCGGCCAGGCTTCTCGTGTCGATACGGCCGCGCCGCAGTTCATCCAGGAACAGGCCGCTCGCGAACCGGCTCGTTAAGACCACCCAGTTGAACCGGCGGAGGTGATCGAACGGTGCATTAGGGAGGGGACGCGGCGTCATCTCAATCGCCGCCAGCGACCGGACGCTGGCGCCGAGATCGCCGAGTCGCGTCGCCAGGCGGCTGGCCGTGGTTTCTGAACTGACAACGAGGACACGCCGCCCGCGAAGCGGAGCCGCTTCGGTTGGATCATAGCGGGACGCCAGGCGGCAGACGTCGCCGACGACAAGTATGGCCGGCGCCGTAACCTTTTCCTGAGTGGCGACGGTGGCGATGGTGCCGAGGCTGCCGTCCAGCCGTCGGCGCCAGGGCAGGGTGCCGTTCTCCACAAGCGCTGCCGGTGTGTCCGCGTCCAGGCCGGCGGCGACGAGTCCGTTCGCGATATGTTCGATGGACGACAAACCCATGAGGAAAACAAGCGTTCCATGGAGACCGGCGAGGGCGTCAAACGGGATGTCCGGCGCACTGCCGTCTTTTCCGTGGCCGGTAACAATGTGGACGGAAGACGCATGGTCCCGGTGGGTGACAGGTATGCCGACGCTGGCCGGTGCGGCGATGGCGGAGGTGACGCCGGAGACGATGCGGAACGGAATGCCGTTTTCGACAAGCAGGTCCAGTTCTTCCGCGCCTCGGCCGAAGAGGTACGGGTCGCCGCCTTTCAGGCGGACTACGCGTTTTCCGGACCGGGCCTGCTCGAGAATAAGCTGGTTTATCCGGTCCTGCGGAACTGGATGATCGCCTTTCCTTTTCCCGACGTCCATCCGTTCCGCCGCGTCGGGGATCAGGGCGAGGATGTCGTCGCCGACCAGCCGGTCGTAGAGGACGACTTCGGCGTTTTCGATGGCGTGCCGTCCGGCGACGGTCAGGAGACCGGGATCGCCGGGACCGGCGCCGACGAGTACCACCGGATACGAGTCTGGCACGTTTGCTCCTTTAAAAATGATTGGTCCTACCGTATCATCCGGCGAAACTTCCGAACCTGAGCGTCTTCGCCAAATGCCGCCCATGCACTTCCGCCAGCTCCCGGGGGCCGGTGACGGAACTTTTCAGCACCTGGCCGAGGCTGTTCACATGGAGTCCGGTCAAGACCATTTCGCCGTTTTTGACAGTGGCGTAAGCGGCGGTCGGCGCCGAACAGCCGCCGTCCAGGCAGCGGATAAAGGCCCGTTCGGCATGGCAGGTATCCCGGGTGTCCGGGCAGTTGATGGCGGCGAGGAAATTGTAGTTTTCTCCGGCCCGGCCCTGGATGGCCAGAACGCCCTGGCAGGCGGCGGGCAGTATTTCGTCTGTTGTAAATTCCCGGCCCACCCGGTTCCACATGTTGAGGCGCTTGAGGGCGGCGGCGGCGAGGACGAGGCCGCCGAATTCCCCGCTGTCCAGCTTGCGGAGGCGGGTGTCGATGTTGCCGCGAATCGGCGCCCTGGCCCAATCCGGGTAGACGGCGCGGAGCTGCAGTTGCCGCCGAAGGCTGGCCGAGCCGAGCGGTTTCGTGAAGTCCGGCGCGTCCCGTCCGGCCGGATAGATAAGGACGTCCCGGGGGTCTTCCCGCCGGAGCACCGCCACTATCGGCAGGTCCGGATGTTCCGGTACAGGCACGTCCTTGTACGAATGGACGCAGATGTCGACGCGTTCTTCGAGGAGCGCTGTTTCCAGTTCCTTGACGAAAAGGCCTTTGCCGCCGATGCTGTCCAACTTCTGACCGAGGATCTTGTCGCCTGTCGTCTTCATCGTTACGAGTTCCAACGCCAGGTCGGGATTGCTACGCTGTATCGCGTCCATAACCGTTGTGGCTTGCACTATCGCCAGCCTGCTCTCCCGGCTGCCCACACGCAATATCTTTTTCAATGCGGTCAAGCTCCTCTCGAATCTCGGCGGCCGCCTTGCGGACCAGGGTATGGTCGCCGTTTTTGGATATAATGCCGGCCGTGAACAGATCCCCCTCTATCAGGGCCGGAAAGTAGAATGTGCATTCGTCGCGCCGATCGGCGACGCTGACCAGGATGCCGCGCCCTCGCGCCTCGGCGCCAATCCGCCGGTTCACTTCCCGCGAATCGGTGGCGGCGATGGCGAGGGTGACGCCGTCCAGGTCGTCCGGCCGGTATTCCCGGCGCTCCCACGAAAGGTTCGGGGAACCAAGGTACCGTTCCAGTTCCGGACCGATATCCGGCGACACGACCACTACCCGGGCGTCGAAGCGGAGCAGGGCGACCGCCCGCCGGGCGGCGATTTTCCCGCCGCCGGCCACCATGACGCGGGTCCCCGAGACATTGATGAACAGGGGAAAGTTTGGCCGTCCCGGTTCGCGGGCGAGGCGCCGGGTGCGGTTCTGGTTCCAGGTGATGAAGCGTTTGGCTTCTTCACGGATGAGCGCCTCGGCCTCGAGGAGAAGCGGCTGGTTGTCACCGGCGTCGTCGTGCCTGAGGTCGTCCACGTTCCAGACTGTCGCGTTCCCGATGGCGCCGACGGCCGGGTCGATGTCCCGGGGCACGGCGAGGTCGAGAAGGAAATTGGGCGGCTTCGTCACCCGGGCGAATTCTTCCGCCGTCACGGTATGGTTCGGGCTCGATGTGGCGCTGACGACAATGTCCCGTCCGGACATCTCCGCATAGCGGTTTTCAAACGGCACCGTGACGAACCCGAATCCGGCGTCCTTCCGGTGGGCCCGGACAGTCATGACGACGTCGGCGCCAAGGCTGGCGAGGTACGTCGCCGCCTGGCGGCCGACCACGCCGTTCCCGATAACAATGGCCCGCAGTCCGGCGAGGTCCCCGGCGGCGGCGGCGATGGTGTCGATGCCGGCGGCGGCGACGGACGCGCCTTCGCGGCTGAATCGGACCGACGTCTTCACCCGTTTCCCGGCGGTGACGGCGCTTCGGAACAACGTTTCCAAAACCGGATCGGTCGAGCCGGCGTCGCGGGCCGCTTCGAGGGCGGCGCGGGTCTGGGTGATTATCTGGTCGTCCCCGAGAACGCTCGACTCGAGGCCGGACGCCACCCGCATAAGGTGGAGTATGGCTTCCCGGTCGTCACGTCTCGTGAAGAGACGGGCCGCCGCACCGGCGTCCCGGCCAAGTGCGTCGGCGATAATCGCCGGGCCGTCCGGGAAGTGGTCGTCGTCGTGGGAAAGGTAGAGTTCGCTCCGGTTACACGTCACCAGGAAGACGGCACCACGGACGCCGCTGTCCGAAACGGCATGCCGCATCACGGCCGAACGGAGCGGTTCGGTCGGCGAGAAAGTCTCCCGTTCGCGGACGTCGGCCGTGGTGAAGTCGAGTCCGAACATGGTTATGGCCATGGACACTACCCTTCGTGGACGTGCGGAAAAATGTTTTGCCTGTGCCTGTGTGCGTGGTATCGTAGTGGTCGCGAAACCGGATTGGTTCTTCAAGACAATACCAAATGCGACCGGAACCGCCATTCCGGCCGCGCGTTTCCATAACTCCGTATTGACCATCGGTCTACGGTGATTTTACACCATGTTCTCTGTATTGCCTGTAAAATTCAATACCATATCATGAGTTTACCACAAAATGCGATGAAAGTACCGGAATCGTTGTGGTCGGGCGTGTATACTGAAGCGCGATGAAAATTCGGTTATTTGATCCTGTAACCTTTATGCGCACTTCGGGCTTGGGATGTACGTTTCCCGAAAGCTAGAGTGGCTTGGATATAGACTCGGGACGACGAGGTGTACACTGTAAACGCGGTTCAGACCTGGTTCCGGTCCGACCGGGAGCGGAGGGAGCGACATGTCGAAATGAGCACCGACGCTTCGAACACCCGGCCGGATAAACCCGCCGCCGCATCGCCTCTCCGAACCGGTTTCACCACCGGCACTTGCGCCGCCGTCGCCGCCGGCGCCGCCGCGACGCTTCTCATCGGTGGCGAAACCGTCGACTCATACTCGGTAACCATGCCGGACGGCACCGCCGCGCGCCTGCCCGTCAGGACGTGGATGGAAGGCTCCGACAGCGCCGTCGCCACCGTAATCAAAGACGCCGGAGACGATCCCGACATCACCGACGGTATCGAGGTCGTCGTCAGGGTAACGAAACGGTCCGACGCGGACATCCGTATCGACGGCGGCGCCGGTGTCGGCCGGGTGACGAAACCGGGCCTCGACCAACCCGTCGGCGCCGCCGCCATCAACAGCGTACCGCGACAAATGATCGCCCGGGCCGTCGATGACGCCCGGACGCTGTCCGGATATCCCAGCGGTTTCGATGTCCTCGTGACTATTCCACAGGGCGAAGTCCTGGCCGCCCGGACCTTCAATCCGCGCCTCGGCATCGTCGGCGGCCTGTCCGTCCTCGGCACCACCGGCATTGTCGAACCAATGAGTTCGCGGGCGCTCCTTGACTCTCTCGAAGCCGAGATGCGCATGCACCGGGCCGGCGGCAGCGATGTCCTCGTCATTACGCCGGGAAAATACGGCGAAGCTTTTTTGTCCGGGTACGCTCCGCTCCGGACCGTTCCGTCCGTGGTCTGCGCCAATTATATCGGCGATGCGCTGGACCGGGCCGTCGCAACCGGCTTTGACCGCCTTGTATTTGTCGGCCATATCGGCAAAATGATAAAGCTTTCCGGCGGCATTCTCGATACCCATTCACGCGTCGCCGACGGCCGCCTGGAACTTCTTGCCCTGCAAGCCGCCCTGGCCGGTGCCGGAACGGCGGACCTCGGGGAAATCCTCGAGGCGGCGACGGTGGATCAAGGCCTCGAGACAGTGACGCGTCTCGGCTTTCTGGACGCGGTGCTCCAGGGCATTCTCGACCGGGCGGAGAAGTATCTCCGGGAACGCGCCGGACGGACTGGTCGCGCGGACGACATCGCGACCGGGCTTGTCCTGTTTTCCAACCGGGACAACCTCGTCGCCGTTGGCGCCGACGCCAGGGCCATTATTGATGGGCTGTCGTAGCTCAAGAGTGTCGTCGTACTATAGTAATGTAGGTGGGTGGAGGGGAGAGGAATGAATGGCTAAAGGAATTCTGTACGGTGTCAGCGTCGGCCCGGGCGATCCGGGACTGATGACCTTTCGGGCGGCGGAGACGATCCGCCTCGCCCCGGTCGTGGCGGCGCCGCGTACGCGGGACGGCGCCATGG
>JAJBTL010000440.1:0-1910 GCA_020860865.1 Planctomycetota bacterium
TGCAACCGCCTTCGGATACGGCGGCCTTGAACGACTTCCCGAGGATGTCCGCCGCCTTGATGGCTGCGACAACCATGTCCTCGGTTACCGTGAACGGCATCGAGTGGATGCTTTCCTCCGGGTCGCAAGCCATTTTCGCCACCTTCATAAGATCGTCGTCACTGACGTCCTCGAGGCCGATGTCTTCCAGGCATACCGGCAGGCCAAGGTTGGCGCAGAATTCCAGGACCCGTTCCAGTTCCTTTTCGGCGGCGTTTTCCAGAATCAACTGGCAGATAACGCCGAACGCCACCTTTTCCCCGTGCATGCAGTCGTGGGTCGCTTCGAGGGCGGTAAAGCCATCGTGGATGGCATGGGCGGCGGCGAGGCCTCCCGATTCGAACCCGATGCCGGAGAGGAGGACATTCGCCTCGACCACGTTCTCGAGGGCCTGGGTGACGACGCCGGCCTCGCAGGCGGCCTGGGCCTTGAGGCCGTCTTCCAGGATCGTTTCATAACAGAGTTCGGCCAGGGCCATGGCGGTCTTCGTCGCCTTGGCGGGCGGGCATTCCCCGGTGCGGGCGCCGCAGGGCAGCCCGGCGTTGACGTCGGCGAAGGACCGGTGGGTGGCCCGCGCCTCGAAATAGGTCGAGAGGGCGTCGCCCATGCCGGCGATGAGAAAGCGGGTCGGCGCGCTGGCGATAACCTTTGTATCGACGAGGACGACATCGGGACTCTTCTTGAAATAGGCGTATTCGTCAAAAAATCCGTCGTCCGTGTAGAGGACGGCCGAGTGGCTGGTCGGGCTGTCCGTGGCAGCGATTGTCGGGACGATAATGAGGTTTTCGCCCTGAGCTACGCACTTCGACGCGTCCACCGCCTGTCCGCCGCCGATGGCGACGGTGCAGTCGCATTTTTTCTCGTCCGCCACCTTGCGGAGCCGTTCGACCTCTTCCTTGGTGCATTTCCCTTTAAACCCACTCTTTTCGAACTTCACGTCGAACTTCTTGGCCGTCTCATCCAATTGTTCTGAAACTCGTTCCAAATCTTCCTCCGTTGCAATAAGTAGGGCGGTCTTGCCGTAGTTTTTGATAAAAAACCCGAGACAGAGTAATTCGTCTTCCCCCTGAACATACTTGGTCGGGCAGATAAAAGCCTTGCGCATAGTGTCACTTCCTTTCGGTTTCCCATGGTACACAGTCGTTAACGACTCCGGAGCCGCACCCGGTCGAGGCGGCGACCTCCGGATCGCATTCCATGTCCGCGACTGTCCCCGACTTGCGCCGGCATGGCCGCCGGCCCATCCCGCTCCCCGTTACGAGAATAGCGGCCGGAAAGGCGATTTTCAAGGAATTTTTAACTTTACTAGTTAATTTTCAATGCCACCGTAAAATATTGTCCTTCAAAGATACCTCGTTTCAATGGGCTTCGGCGTGGTGGTGGCTAGAAAGTTGACTCTAATTGGGAAGTCCCACCGGAGATATTGATAACTTAAAGAATCCCAGCATTACGTCACCACGTCACCTTTTACTCGTGATTTCTGGTAAATCTGGGTGGCGTCGGGTTTATTCTCTGACTGACGAATTCCATATACTTATGCGAAATCCTCCATGAGCAATTAAGCTTGATACAAAAAATGAGAGCCTGTATGATGTAAATTATGTGCTTTGAACTGCTTCATATTATTGTTTGGGATTCAACACGAATAGGAGAAGAAATGAGTTTTCTTGATAAATTGGTCACGGAAACTGATATCGAATATGCGTACAAACTTCTACTTGGCCGAGAGCCGGAGAATAAAGACGCGATAACCACAAAACTTGGAGTTTCCTTTGATCAGCTTAGGGAAAGTTTTTTAAACTGCAACGAGTTTCAAAATAATATCACGCATCGATATAATTCCACATATCATGGCGATAACATCATTACAG
>JAJBTL010000440.1:1920-14757 GCA_020860865.1 Planctomycetota bacterium
GGATTATCCGCCACCACACATTGATTATGTCGCATCTGATTCTCAAATGGAAATTATGCTCGCTCACATAGAAAAAGTGTGGAGCCAATATGGCAACGACGATGCATATTGGTCGGTATTGACATCCGAAAAATTTAGAAAAGAGAGTTTAACTCCTTCACGAATAAGTGACTTTTACGACTCGGGAAAAGATACAATGCGCCAAATAGAGATGTCCCTACGTCGCTGCGGAAAATGGGGTAATTTGGGGAACCGATGCCTGGAATATGGATGCGGTGTCGGAAGAGTAACGGTCCATTTGGCTAAGCTTTTCAAAGAAGTAACAGGTGTGGATATTTCCAAGGGTCATCTGGATATTGCCTCCGATGTATCCAAGCAGATGGGTATTGATAACATTGAATGGAAAAAAGTAAAAAAGATAAATGAGTTAAATAGTCTGGGCCTCTTTGACTTCATATTTACCGTTATAGTTTTACAACATAATCCACCACCCATTATTGCGAGTATACTTAAATCATTTTTCACTCTTCTTCGCAATGGCGGCGTAGCGATGTTTCAACTTCCTACCAGAATAAGGAATTACCGGTTTGACATTCAGGAATACATCAACAATCTGGATTCGTATTCTGAAATGGAGGGGCACGCTTTAACACAAAACGCCGTACTTGAAATAGCTGCACAATATAACTGCCGCCCGTTGGAAATTCAGTGTGACAATTGGGTCGGCTCGCCTAATGTCGTCTCACAGACTTTTCTTTTTATAAAAGACATGCCAAGTTGAGATCAAGGAATGGTTTCAATGACCTATTAGTTAGCCATATAGTTTAACGGCAATTACGGCGCCTATCGGTGCAAGGCTCTACGCTGAAAAGGAGTAAATCGGTATATTTACATTACACATAAATAATTTTTAACTCATCTTCCGATACATATACGACGGCCGCCCGACCGCGCCGTACACCATCTGCACCGCCACCTCGCCGGTGGAGGACAGGTATTCCATATAGCGCCGCACCGTCACCCGGGACAGGCCGAGTTTTTCCACCAGTTCCTGCTGGGTGATGACGGCGCTTTCCGGGCTTTCTCCAATGTATTTACGGATGGTCTCCAAGGTCTTCGGGTGCACGCCTTTCTGCATCCTGGCGCTTTCCGACAGCGGTCCCTGACGGAGGGTGTTGTCCAGTTGTTCCTGGGTGGCGCGGCCGCCGGTGCCGAGGAGATCGCGAAGCTTCTGGTAATGTGCCAATGAATCGCGAAAGCGTTCGTAGTTGAACGGTTTAATCAGGTAATCGACAAAACCGAGTTTTTGCGCCCGGTTGATGAATTCGGTGCCGTCGGCGGCGGTGAGAAAGATGACGTCGGCTAGACAGCCGCCGGCCCGGAGCTCCGCCAGAAGATCTATCCCGTTCATGCCGGGCATGAAGATGTCGAGGATGATGAGGTCGATATCCATCGACCGGACGCAGTCCCGGGCGGCGTCGCCGCTGGCGGCCCGCGCCACCGCTTTGAAACCGGGGACGCTTTCGACGTATTTACAGGTGATGTCCATGACCATCGGATCATCCTCGACCACCAGTACGCGAATCGTCATCACGTCCTCCCGCCGTTCTTCGGCATCGTCACCGTAAACACCGTTTCGCCAAACTCCGACTGCACCAACACGCCGCCACCGAGCACTTCCACCTCCTGCTTGACCAGATGGAGGCCGGTGCCGCGCCCGTCGCCCTTGGTGGAAAAGCCCCGGACAAAAATCATTTCCCGCAAGTCATACGGAACGCCGGGGCCGTTGTCCCGCACGGTCAGGCGTATCGTCCCGTCCCGCTCCCGCATGTCGACGACGATGCGACCGTCCCGGTCCCGGTTGTCCCGGACCGCGTCCAGGGCGTTGTCGATAAGGTTCCCAAGGACGAGGACGAGCGTGTGGGCCAAGGATTCCGGCACGACGGCGCCGATTTGACTGCCTTCGTCGACCTCCAGCGACACGCCGCGCTCCCGGGCGACGGAGAATTTTCCAAGCATCAACCCGGCCAGCATCGGCTCCCGGAACGCCCGGAGCATCCGGGTATGGAGCTGGCCGTGGCTCGACTGGGTGGCCTGGACATACTGTTTGGCCTGTTCGTACTCGCCCAGTTCAAGAAGGCCGAGGATGACATGGAGCTTGTTCGAAAACTCGTGGGAACTGGCCCGGAGCGCTTCCACCAGTTGGCGGATGCCGGTCAGTTCCTCGGCCATGCGAAAAAGCTGCGTCCGATCCTGGAACGTCTCCACCGCCCCGACCACCCGGTCGCGTTCCCTCACCGGCACCATGTTGGCGATAAAAACGCGGCTGTCTATCCGTTTCTCCCGGCCGTACTCGGCTTCCCCGGTCGCGACCACCGTCGGCAAACGCGGATTCGGCATAACACTGTCAATCGCCATGCCGTCGACCACCCGGTCGCCAAGGCCGAGAAGGCGCCTGGCACTTGCGTTAACGAGAGTGATGCGTCCCCGGTTGTTGATGGCGATGACGCCTTCGTGCATGGCCTCGATAAGGGTATTGTGGCGGCTATAGACTTCGATAATCTCTTGCGGCTCGAGGCCGTGAAGGTTCCGGTTGGCGTTATGGGCGATAAGCATGGCGCCCATCAATCCGACGACCAGTCCGGCCAGGCCGTAGACGAGGGAGGAGACGGTCAACTGCCGGCTGGCGTCGACGACCCGTTCCCGGAGGACGCCGGCGATGACGAAGCCAAGTTGTTCGTCCCCGTCAAACACCGGCGCGTAGGCCCGCATAAAGCCGCCGGTGGCGTCGTCCAGTTGGATGTTTTCCGGGCTGACATAGCGCCTGGCCTGGAACAACACCTCCTTGACGTCGTCCCCTTCCTGAACAAGGCCGATGAATTCCGGATTCGAATGCGAGTACCTGATCCGCTGCATATTGCAGACGGTGATCTGGTCGACGCTCCGGGACGACGAGAGTATCCGCTGCACCAGCGCCTGGATGGTCCCGCCGCTCGGCAGGCCACGAAGCCCCGACCTGACCTCGGGGAATTGGGCGACGATACTGGCCGTGTCCATGAGTTCCCGTTCCACGGTCTGCCGCGTCTCCTGCCTGAACATGCCCATGTTCAGGAAGAGGGTGACAAGGACCGAAGCAAGCATGGCGGCGGCGCCGAGGGAAATTTTCGTGTGCAGGCTCATGCCGAATAGTGTACGGCGTTTCTCCCCGGTGTGAAGGCGGTATCGGGGGAATACGCGGACGCGGCGACCGCGATCATTTTACCTTGCGTTTCCCGGGATTTTCATCTATTACCTTATGCGCTTCACGACATCCCGCCGTTCGTCGCGATCGGCGGGATTTTGCTGTACCGATGGAATGTACATTAATGACACCGTCTGGAGGCCCGCCATGTCGTACCTTGAACTCGAAGGCAAGACCTTCCTCGTCGTCGGCGTCGCCAATCGAAAAAGCGTTGCCTACCATGTCGCCGCCCGCCTCCGAGACGTTGGCGCCACCCTCGTCCTCGCCGTCCGGGACGACAACGCCGTCAAAGCTGTCGAAAAACTCTTTCCCGGCGTCGATGTCCTCCCCTGTAACGTCGAGGCCGAGGATGAAATCGCCAGCCTCCGCGATCAGGTCATCGCCCGCCATCCCGTCCTCGACGGCATGGTCCATTCCATCGCCTTCGCGAACTACAGCCAGGGCATGAAACCGTTCCACGAAACGGTGAAGGCGGACTTTCTCCAGGCCGTCGACATCAGTATGTTCAGCCTGATGGCCCTCGCCAATGCCTTCAAGGACGCATTCGCGAAAACAGCGTCCGTCGTCACCGTCTCAATAAGCCACACGACGATGGCGTCGGAAAGTTACGGCTACATGGCGCCGGTCAAAGCGGCCCTCGACGCGTCGGTGGCGTTTTTGGCAAAGAGTTTCTCCGCCTTCTCCGAAGTGCGTTTTAATGCAGTCAACGCCGGACTCCTGAAAACGTCCGCCTCAGCCGGCATCCCCGGCTACCTCGACAACTACCTGTTCGCGGAAATGGCGACGCTCCGGAAACGGCCCCTGGAGACAAGCGAAGTCGCCGACCTTGTCCTCTTTCTCCTGAGCCGCCGGTCATCCGGCATCAATGCCCAGCGCCATGTCATCGACGCCGGGATGAGCGTCAACTTCTTCGACCACGACATTGTGAAAAAAGCCATCCGGCTCGATTGATAATCGTCTACGCAGTAATACCTATTGGACGGCCAGCCGGAACGATCCGGCGGTGCGCCGGGTCGTCCTCCCTTTTTCCCTTGGACGCGCCTGTTACCACCCTGACCGGCGCCGACCATTCGAAAGGACCTGGAGCCAATGAAACGGTACCTCATCCTGCTCGCCGGCGTCGTCGCCAACCTCTGCCAAGGGGTCGCGTACACATCCTCCATCTTCATGCTCCCGCTCGGAGCGGCTCTGGAACGGCCGCGCGAAACGTGGTCGTCCGAATGGGGCCTCATCTTCGCCATGACCCTCTGCTTCCTGCCGGTCGGCATGCTGTTGTCCGGGAAACTAGCTGATCTCGGCTTTACCCGCCTCACCGCCGCCATCGGCGCCGTCCTCTTCGGTGGCGGTCTTCTCCTCGCCAGCCGTGGGGGCACTGTCGGCTATATGGGATTGACCCTGGGGATGATGACATCCATCGGCAGCGGCTTCGCCTACGGCACCGTTATCGGCGCGGCGGTCCGGTGGTTCCCCGACCGGCGCGGCCTGGCGTCCGGCATCGCCGTTGCCGCCGTCGGGGTCGGACCGATTGTCCTCGCCCCCGTCGCCAGTTTCCTTATGAACCGCTACGGCGTCATGAACATGTTCGCCATCCTCGGCGTCGCCACCCTCATCCTCATGGGCGGCGCGGCGGCCTGCATCACCAATCCGCCGGCCGGCTACGTGCCGGAAGGCTGGATGCCGCCGGCGGTGCCCCGGGCCGGCGCCCCGGTCGCGGCCAAGGAAAACCTCGACTGGAAGCGGATGATAGCCCGGCCGCTTTTCTGGCTCCTCTTCGTCACCTATTTCTGCGGCGTGTTTGCCGGCATTCTCGTGAACGGCCTCGCCGCTCCCATCGCCATCGAACTGGCCGGCTTCACGCCGGACCGGGCCACCCTGGCCGTGATGGCCTTCGCCTTCGCCAGCGCCGGCGGCCGGGTGTTATGGGGCCTCCTGTCCGACCGCTTCGGCCGGGTGCGGATGGTGTCGGCGGCGTTTATCCTTACCGCCGCCACCATGTTCGTCCTCAACGGCTATGTCAGTACGCCGGGCGTCTACCTGCCGTGCGTCGTGCTGGCCGGTCTCTGCTACGGCGGCGTGTTCGGCACCTTCCCGTCCCTCAACGCCGACTGTTTTGGCGTCAAACACGCGGCGGTCAACCTGGCGGTGTTGTTTATTTCCTTCTCCCTGGTGGCGCTTCTGGCGCCGCAGGTGGTGGGCTATTACCGGTCCGGCGGCGCGGCCGAATACCCGAAAGCGTTTCTTGTGGCCGGATGTATTGCAGTTGTCGGGTTTGTTTTGTCGATACTAATAGGAAGGACCGTCCGGGCCAATGCTGGCGCCGGCGCGGCTCCGGCAGCGAAAGGGAAGTAAAGAATGGGCAACACCGAAGAATTTCTCCGGATAATGGGCAAGGACGTCTACGCTCATCATACGGGAATTGAAGTACTTGTGGCCGAACCGGGCTATTCGAAGACCCGTTTGCCGGTCAGTCCGGAAACGCTCAATGGCCACGGCAACCTCCACGGCGGAGCGCTCTTTACCCTGGCTGACTATACTGCCGCCATCGCCTCGAACATGCTTGGCGTGCCGACTGTCGCGGTCAATGGAAATATCCAGTACCTGCGGACGGTCCGTGGCGGCGCCGTCACCTGCGAAGCGCGGGTGGTGAAGACGGGCAAGCGGATGAACTTCATGACGGTGGAAATCCGGAACGACGCGGACGACCTTGTCGCCACGTTCCAGGGCGGCGCCATGACGGTGGTGCGGAAAGACGTATAGCCAGAGTGGTCAACGCTGCGCGAACCAACAGCGCCCGGAACCCGGCTTGACGCTTGGCCGTGGATTTTGGATAATTGCCAGGTCTATCCGCGTTTTCCATGTGGACGCGGTCCATTGGCGATGAACGGCAGGTAAACCGTGCGTTCGTGGTCCGGTGCTGCTATGACGTTGAAATAGTATTGATGGTATGGAAGATGCCATTTTCCCACGGGAAAATGCAGACCAGGGGATACATACATATGTCACGACTTATCCGGGTGATTTTCGCGCTTGTGCTTCTCGCCGTTGTTTCCGGCTGCGGCCGGTCCATCGGCGGTCCCCGCTTCTGGTGGGACGACCGGAACCAGGCCAGACTCGAAGATTATGAACTGCCGGCCGCCCCGGGAGCGCCGGCCGACTTCGGCGTCGATCGCGGCGCCGTGCCGTCGGGCGAGGATCTGTCCGAAGACGATCTCCGCGACTACCGCACCAACCTCGACCAGGAGGAGGAAAAGCGGAAGAGTGAGTCGTCACTCGTGGATTTCTAGGCTTTGTCTCATCAGTCAGCGCCAGAATGTTAAACCGTTCCGGCGATGTTTCCCAAGGAGGCATCGCCGGAACGTTCGCAGCGTCAACGCGGTTGTCACATCGGTATCACCACAACCAAAACTATGCGGAGACGCCTGTCTTCCGCCGGCGCTCGGGCATTGTGACCGTCGCCGGACCGCATTCTTTTCACGTGAGGGGACAACATGGACAACACCACATTCGGCGACGCCGACGATTTCCGTAAAATGGACCCGTGGCGAATCTTCCGCATCATGGCGGAGTTTGTCGAAGGGTTCGAGGCTATGGCCCATATCCACCGGGGCATAAGCATCTTCGGATCGGCCCGGACCCCGGAGAGCGACCCGTTCTACGCCGAAGCGCGGAAGCTTGGCGGCATGCTAACGAAGGAAGGCTACACCGTCATAACGGGCGGCGGCCCCGGCATCATGGAAGCGGCCAATCGCGGCGCCAAGGAAGCGGGCGGCGAATCCATCGGCCTCAATATCGATCTCCCGTTCGAACAGGACCCGAACCCGTACATCGGAAAACTCTTGTCGTTCCGTTATTTCTTCTGCCGGAAAGTGATGTTTTCAAAATACTCCCAGGCCATCGTCACCTTCCCGGGCGGCTTCGGCACCATGGACGAATTGTTCGAACACCTCACCCTTATCCAGACCATGAAGATTCCGACCATGCCTATTATCCTTGTCGGCGTCGATTTCTGGAAAGGAATGCTCGAGTGGGTGGAAAAGACCGTCCTCCACGAACATTCGTACATCAGCCCGCCCGACCTCACCCTGTTCCGCCTGGTCGATTCGGCCGATGAAGCGGCGGCGGCGCTCCGCGAATGGCTGCCGAAAACCATGCCGAACCGTACCTCCGGGCGGCATGTGCCGAAGAAATAGAACGGCCCGGTCCGGATGGCCATATCCTTTTCCGACACATCCGGAACAACCGTAAAATAGAAACTTTCCCCTCCCCCGCCCGGCATCGCGGCGGGGGATTTCTTATTCCGATCTGGACAACCATCACCCGGGGCGGTATGTTTCATTCTTCCGTGACGTCTCTCTCACGGAAATGACAACGGCCCGGAAAACAACGCTCCGTCATCACGCGTACGAGGGGCAACGAAAAGAACCGACATGAAAAAAACCAAACGCGATCAGGACGAGGAAAAATCACGCGAGGAACGGCTCGCCTACGTTCGCGTCCTCGCCGCCGGCCTGATTCATGAAATCAAGACGCCGCTCCACGCCATCCTCCTCACCGTGCAGATGCTTGTGGAGGACGCCGAACGTTTGCCACCGGACACCCGTCCCCGGTTCGAACGGCGCTGCCGCCGGGTCCACGGCGAGGTGAAGTCGCTCGCGCGGATGCTCGACGCCTTCCTTTCCTTCGCCCGGCCGCCGAAATCGGACCCGACGCCGACCGACCTCAACCATTTCATCCGGGAACTCGTCGACTTCGCCAAACCGGAGATGGACGAGTCCGGCATCATTCTCGAGACGAACCTCGCCCAGGACATGTACCCGGTCGTCATGGACAAGAACCAGTTCACCCATGTCGTCCTCAATCTCCTGAAGAACGCCCGGGAATCCATCGAGGCGTCCCGGGAACAGGCGGAGGAGGATTTCGAGGGCCGCATCATCGTCGCCACCGCCGAGGACGAGGAAGGCATCAGCCTTGTTATCCAGGACAACGGCGTCGGCATTTCCCCCGGCGACGAAGAAAAGGTATTCGAGTTTTTCTATACGACAAAACCCAAAGGCACCGGCCTCGGCCTCGCCATGGTCCAGCGGACCATCGAGGAACACCGGGGCACCATCCGGGTCGAACACATTCCGGAACCGGGGGCGCGGTTTGTCATCACCCTGCCCCGGGGCCATTTTCTTGAATTCTCCGACGGGAATCCGACCCCGCCGACCCGGGAAAGCGCCCGGATGCGCCTCCGGAAACAGCCAACACCAGACACCACCACCGACTCACAGGAAGGGAACAACTAACCATGGCGGACGCGCTTGTCGAACGTTTACACTCACTCAAGAAGGAGCGGAACGCGGTCATCCTCGCCCACTCTTACCAACCGGCCGACATCCAGGACGTTGCCGATTACGTCGGCGACAGCCTCGGCCTGTCGCGCCTCGCCGCCGACACCGACGCCGATGTCATCCTCTTTTGCGGCGTCCATTTCATGGCCGAAACCGCCGCCGTCCTGTCGCCGGGGAAAACCGTCCTCATCCCGGACGGCAACGCCGGCTGCCCGATGGCGAACATGGTCACGCCCCGGCAACTCCGGGAATGGCGGGAGAAAAACCCGGACGCCGTCGTCGTCACCTACGTCAATTCGTCCGCCCGGGTCAAGGCCCTGTCGGACATCTGCTGCACCAGCGCCAACGCCGTCGAGGTCGTCGCCACAATACCAAAGGACAAGCACGTCCTCTTCGTCCCTGACCGGAACCTCGGCCACTATGTGAAAACGAAACTTGGCCGGGAGATGGAACTGTGGAACGGCTTCTGCCCGACCCACGAACGCATGCTCCCGGGAATGGCGGTGGAAGCGAGGAAACAGCACCCGGGCGCCCCCCTCATGGTCCATCCGGAATGCCGCCCGGACCTGGTGGCGATGGCCGACTTCGTCGCCAGTACCACCGGCATTATCAAGCACTGCCACGACAGCGCCGAACGGGAATTCATCATCGCCACGGAAATCGGCATTCTTCACCCGCTCCGGAAGCAGAACCCGGACAAGGTCTTCCACCCGCTGACGGTGGTGGCGGACTGCCCGAACATGAAATTGAACTCAATCGAGAAAATGGTTTGGGCTCTCGAGGACATGGAACCGGTCGTCACCGTCCCGGCGGACATCGCGGAAAAGGCTCTCCAGCCCATCCGCCGCATGCTGGAGATTGGCTGATGCCGGACATCGCCGCCAACCTTAAAGCTGTCCAGGAGAGGATCGCCCGCGCCTGCCAACGGGCCGGCCGCCCGGTGGAAGACGTCACCCTCGTCGCTGTCACAAAGACAGTTACACCCGTCGAGGTGGCGGAACTGTACCGTCTTGGCGTCCGCGACTTCGGCGAAAACCGCGTCGCCGACGGCCTGTCCAGAAAAGACGCCCTGAACGCGCCGGACGCCCGCTGGCACATGATCGGCCACCTGCAACGGAACAAGGCCGCCGCCGCCCTGGCGGGCGGCTTTACCCGCATCCATTCGGTGGAGTCGGACAAGCTCGTCCAGGTTCTTGAACGGGAAGCGGCCAAACTCGACATCACTGCCGACATCCTCCTCGAGGTCAATGTCTCCGGGGAGGAAAGCAAGTACGGCACCGACGCGAAACAAGTCCGCTATCTCGCCGCCACCGCTGCCGCGCAGCCGCATCTCCGTTTGAACGGACTCATGACAATGGCGCTGTTCACCGACGACCCGGAAACGGCGCGCCCGTATTTCCGCCAGCTCGCCGCCTTGCGGGACGACCTGGCGGAACGCCTCGGACAACCGCTTCCGGTGCTGTCCATGGGCATGACCGGCGACTTCGAGGTCGCGGTCGAGGAAGGCGCCACCCATGTCCGGGTCGGGACGGCGTTGTTTCAATAAACATGGTATTATCGACCATTGGATCAAAAAGGGGTTCGTCATGCCTGACAATGCGAAAAACGCCATCCGCCTCGCCGTGCTCGGCGGCGGCAACATGGCCGAAGCGATTGTCCGGGGAGTGTTGTCGTCCCGGTTTCTCCCGGCCGAAAGCATCACAGTCTTCGATCCGGTCGAGGCCAGGCGTGAGGTATTCGCGCTTCTCGGATGCCGCGCCGTCGCCGACCGTGACAACCTCCTCCCGGCCGACGTCGTCCTCCTCGCCACCAAACCACAGATCGCCAGGGACGCGCTGGCCGGTTTCCCATTGGACCGGAACCATCTCCTCGTCAGCATCGCCGCCGGATTGTCGACAGATGTCCTGGCCGGATGCGTTCCGGACGGCGTCCGCATCGTCCGCGTCATGCCGAACACGCCCCTCATGGGCAACGTCGGCATGTCGGCCCTGTGCCCGGGCGCCCAGGCCGGGCCGGACGACCTCGCCGTCGCCCGCGCCCTCTTCGCCGGCGCCGGCGACACGGTCATTGTCCCGGAAGACCTGATGGACGCTGTCACTGCCGTATCCGGAAGCGGTCCCGCCTACCTGTTCCGCTTCGCCGAAGCGCTCATCGACGGCGGCGCCGACCTCGGCCTCGACCGGGACACTGCCACCCGCCTCGTCCTCCAGACAATTCTCGGATCGGCCCGGATGCTGGTATCGGGGGAGGCGCCGTCCGTCCTCCGGGAACGCGTCACCAGCCCGGGCGGCACAACCGCCGCCGCCCTTCAAGTCATGAACGACGGGGATTTTTCCGGCCTTATCGGCCGCGCCCTCGCCGCCGCCCGCGACCGGGGACGGGAACTCGGGAAAGGCTGATCCGGAGGAGGCAGTCTTTCTCCTCACCGCCGGCCGGGGTAAAAGGAGGAATCCAGTTGCCTTCCTGACACCTACCTTTTATACTATGTCGATCCAAACCCCTCTCGGGTATCTGGTGAAAACGTGACGACGACGTCACGTTTTTTTACTGCCGCCGCATGGATGATTGTGAAGAGACCGTTCATTTCTCGCCTAATGCGGCTTGACTAGGAGATGTGATGGTCAAGGTTATTTGCTTTGATGATCCTGACCAGAAACCGTCTTTGCTTGGCTGTATGCGTGGAGAAGCCGTCTTCGACGAGGAGTTGGACATCAAGAAGCTAAGCGCGGATGAAATTATCGCACTGTTTGAGGGCAGCGATTAAAAACCGCATTTCCTTTGGCATTTTGAAACAAGCCGCACTTATGTAAGGTATGGGAAGGCAGGGACATGCCCGCGAACACCGTGGCCATCATGAACCAGAAAGGCGGCGTCGGCAAGACCACCACCACGGTCAATCTCGGCGCCATCCTCGCGAACGAACACGGACGCCGCGTTCTCCTGGTCGATTTGGACCCGCAGGGCAACATGTCCGATCACATCGGCATCGACCCGAACGCCACCGGCGATTCGGTCTACAACGTGCTGGTCGACAATGTCGATCCCCGCACCGTCATCCGCCGCGTCCACGGCCTCGAAGCGCTCCCGGCCAACCTCGACCTGTCCGGCGCCGAGATTGAACTCGCCACCACCCAGGGCTGGGACTCCCGGCTCCGCACCGCCCTCGCCGGCATCAAGGACAGTTACGACTATATCCTCCTCGACTGCCCGCCGAGCCTCGGCATTCTCACCGTCTCCGGCCTCGCCGCCGCCGACCGGGTCATCGTCAGTATGGAGGCGGAATACCTGGCCCTCCGTGGCATCAGCCAACTGGTCCAGACCATAGACAAGGTATCCCGGTCCATGAACCCGGGCCTCGAAGTGGCCGGCGTCCTGTTCTGCATGTACGACGGCCGCACCATGCTGTCCCGGGAAGTCCGGGACGAAGTGGAAAAGTATTTTCCGGGGAAAGTGTTCCGGACCGCTGTCCGGAAAAATGTCCGCCTCGCCGAAGCGCCGAGCCGGGGCCTCCCCATCACCATGTACGAACCGCACTGCGCCGGCGCCGACGATTACCGCGATGTCGCTGTCGAGTTCCTCGAACGCTTCGAAGGCCCGACCGCCGTGACGGTGGAGCCGATCGCCGCGCCGACAACCGTCGACACCCCCATCATCCCCGAGGACGACGACGGCCGGGGCGGCTGGCAGCGGCAGCCGTTGTGGAAGTAGGAACAGAAGTGTCGAACGGCTTGGTTCCTCTTACAGCCGTATTTACATAACTATATCGGGACTCTGCCTCATTCCCGAGGGAACGCCATCCGGTCGGCACGACGCCGTCCGGTCTTTTTGATAATAGGCTGTGTCAAACGTAAGGGCCACATGTACCACACCGTCGTCGCCATCGACCTGGAAACGTCCGGAGCCGATCCGTTTCGCGACCGCATTATCGAAGTCGGCGCCCTCGTCATCGAGGACGGCATGCCGACGCGGGAATTTTCCGAACTGGTCAATCCCGGCCTGCAACTGTCGAACGCGATCATTAAACTCACCGGCATCACCCAGGACATGCTGGAAACGGCCCGGGACGCCGACGCCGTCCTATCGGACTTCCTCGCCTGGCTGCCGGAAGACGCCCTCTGCATCGCCCATAACGCCGCCTTTGACCGGCAATTTCTCCGCACCGCCACCCGGGAGAAATTCCGCCATTCCGTCCTGGACACGGTCGAACTGTCCCGGATCTGTTTTCCGAATCTGCCAAGCCACAGCCTCGCCGTCCTTTCGGAG
>JAJBTL010000018.1 GCA_020860865.1 Planctomycetota bacterium
GTGCCGGGATGGTCATCGGGCGGGCGGTGGTGCGGGACGCCTTCGGCCTGGACGGCTCGGCCCGGATGTTTTCAATGATGGCGGTGGTGCAGGCGATTGGCCCGATTGCGGCGCCGCTCCTCGGCGGGTATGTAGTGATGTATATGGGATGGCGGGCGATATTCGGGTTGTTGTGCCTCCTCGGAGCGGCGAGTTTTCTTGGCGTTCTCGTCATTTTACCCGAGAGTCTGCCGGCGGCGAAGCGGGTGCCATTGAATGTGCGCGGGGTGGCGGACGCGTTTGGCTCCCTGTTCCGGAACCGGCGGTTTATGGTGCCGTGTCTGGCGGGTGGTATCGCCGGCGCATCGCTGTATGCCTTTATCGGCGGTTCGCCGTTTGTCCTCATGCCGATGTACGGGATGTCGGCGACGCAGTATGGCTGGTGGTTTGCGATGATTGCCGTGGGCATGGGCTGCGGAGGACAGGTTGGACGAGTGATTCTCAGGCGGACGACGCCGCACCGGTTATTGGTGGCGGGCGTGGCATTTTCGACAGTGTTTGGCGGGATTGTCCTCCTGGCCACACTGGTGTACGGGATGCCGCCGTTTTGGCTGTTCTTCACGCCGCTTATGCTGTCCTTGGCGACGTGTCCTATCATCACCGCCAATTCCCAGGCGATTGCCATGTCGGAGAGCGGCGAGAACGCCGGGTGCGGGTCGAGTTTAATCGGGGGTGGCGGCGTTCGGGATTGGCGGCATCATCATCGCCTTGACCGGGCTTCTTCATAACGAAACGGCGGTGCCGATGGTAGGGATGTTGTTCCTCTGTTCCGTCGCCGGGCTGGCGATACTGGTGTTCGGGAAATTTCTCGGGGACGACGCCCAGAAGACTTCGTAGAATTTCGCCGCCGATCGCAAAAGGCTCCTCCGTGCGTGCCGGTTTGTGGTTGTTTATGGTGATGACAAGAAATTGGCAGCACTAAAAAGGCCCCTCGTTCGAGGGGCTTTTTCAATGGAATCACTCTTTAATGAACAGCACGACTTCGCCACAATACGCCAATCAGGCATTAACCGGGTCGAACACTGCCGCTACAGAACCTGCTCGGTCCGTTCAATAATGTCGTCCTGGGTTTGCCGCGAAAGAACATTGAAGAAGGCGCTATACCCGGCGACCCGGACAATGAGGTCGCGGTGTTTTTCCGGATTCTTTTGCGCGTCCCGGAGCGTGTCCCGGGAGACCACGTTGTACTGGACATGGAAGCCTTCGAGGCGGTTGAAGAAGGTGCGGAGAAGCGCTATCAGTTTGTCCTTGTCTTCCTGATTCTCCAGCATCTGCGGCGTCACCTTTTGGTTCAGAAGCACGCCGCCGGTGATCGCCCGTGTCGGCAGTTTGGCCACGGACTTGAACACGGCTGTCGGCCCGTTGACATCGGAACCGTGGGACGGTGAACAGCCCTCGGCGAGGGGTTCGCCGGCCTTGCGGCCGTCCGGGGTGGCGGTGGTGCCGGCGCCCTGCGGCACATTGGCGGAAATGGACGACGTCCCGGCGTAATAGACGCCGCCGATGGGGCCGCGTCCGTACCGGGTGTTGTGGTAGCGGGACAGTTCGTCGATATAGATATCGTAGGCCTGGCGGATGAGGCTGTCGACGTAATCGTCGTCGTTGCCGTATTTCGGCGCGGCGAGAAGGGCGGCGCGGATCTTTTCGTTTTCCTTTCCTTCGAAATTCGCCTCCAATGCCTCCCACAACCGGGCCGGCGTCATGACCCGGTCGTCAAACACGCACTTCTTGATGGCGGCCAGCGAATCCGCCAGGTTGGCGATGCCGACCTGCAAGTCGCTAATGAAGTCGTAGACCGCGCCGCCCTCTTTCAGGTTGAGGCCGCGTTCGATGCAGTCGTCGCAGAGGGCCGAGCAAAGGACGTCGGCGGTGTCGCGTTCCAGCACGGTGTCGCAGCAGGAATCGATGATAATACACTGCCGGGTGAATTCCCGTATTATCTTGTCCCAGGCGGCCATGACGTCATCGAAGGATTGCATGTCCCGGAAGTGCCCGACGCCCTCGGTAACCTTGACGCCGCTCGCGACATCGACGCCGTCGTTGAGGGCGATAAGGAGGGATTTGGGGAAATTGAGAAAACTCATGCCGGTCACCCGGTAGCCCCATTTCCCCGGCACCGCCACCTCGACGCAGCCGATGGCGCTGTAGTCGTAGGCGTCCTCCCTGGCCACTCCCTTTTCGATAAAGGACGGGATAATGACCTCGTCCGAATTGAACGCCGGCATGCCGAAGCCGAGGCGGACGACTTCGATGCATTCCCGCATGAACCGGTCGTCAAGGCCGGCATGGTAGCGGACGGTGAGGTTGGGCTGGGGCAAACGCGTCTGGGCGACGGAGCGGAGGATCTGGTAGGTCAGGATATTCACCGCGTCCTTCCCGTGCCGGGTCTGGCCGCCGACGGTGACGTTCTGGTACAGCGGGCTTCCGGCGGAAAAGCGCGTGTGGGACCAACTGCGGATTTTATTGATGGTATAGGTTTTCAGCCAGAGATTGGTCAGGAGCTCGCAGGCGGAGTCTGGCGTCACGCGTCCCTCTTCCAGATCCCGGACGTAGTACGGATAAAGAAATTGATCCATACGCCCGTAGGACAGGGAATGCCCGTTCGATTCGATTTGCAGGATCAGGTGGATAAGCCACATGGACTGCACCGCCTCATGAAACGTGTCGGCCGGGTGTTCCAGCACTTTCCGGAGGATGCGGGCCATCTCCAGGAGTTCGTCCCGCCGTTCCGGGCTTGCCTCGCCCGCCGCGGTTTTTTCCGCCAGATCGGCGTAGCGGTGAGCGAAGGCGACGGCGGCGTCGGCGACGATGACGATGGCCTGGTAAAAATAGGATTTCGCCAGGTTGGTGTACTCGGTCAGGTCCAGGCCGGCCAGTTTTTTCTCCGCCCGCGCCTTGACGTCCCTGAGTCCTTTCGCCATGACGTCGCCGTATTTCACCGCCACGTGGGCGTCGCCTGAGGTGATGTTCCCTTCGGCCTTGATAATGCCAAGGTCGTAGAACAGTCTGCTCGCGGCCGGCATGGCGGCAAGGCCGCGCTCCTTCACCGTATTGTGCTTCCAGAACGGCGCCATTTCCCGGAGTGCCTGTTTGTTTTCTTCAGTGATGTAAAAGCGGTCGCCGTCCCTCTTGTCGAATTCGTCCAGTTCGGCAATGACCCAGTCCATGGCGTATTCCGGGAAAATCGGCGCCGAGCGGTTGCTCGAGGCGTGGTTGCCGGCCAGGAGGGTCTGGGGCTCGATGAAGATCGGCATTCCCGCCAGGACGTTCCTGAGCATCATCGCCCGGCGGAGAACCATGGGCTGGTCCATATTGTCGCGGTAGGTCTCTGTCGTGATGCGGGCGCGGTCGACGCAGACCGTCGGTTGTGCGTTCAGAAGTTCTTCACGAAATTCCCGCATGCGCGGGGTCAGGACGCCAAAGCGGTTATCCATCGACTGTATCCTCTCTGCACGAATTTAGGTTTTTAATAAAGCAGGCCAAATCACCAAAAACGCGGCGCGGTACGTATGGCCTCTACAATAATAATACCCTCGGAACTTCGTTAGTCAAGTTTAAAACTTTCGAACGAAAGTAAAAAGCTTGCGTAACGCGTTCCATGATGTACAATGGGTAATGGGAGTCGCAGTGTACGTAGACCGTGGAGATGCCATGCACGCATGCCTTTTCAATATCCAGCGCTTCAGCATTCATGACGGACCGGGCATCCGCACCACGGTTTTCTTCAAGGGTTGTCCCATGCGTTGCCTCTGGTGTTCCAACCCGGAGTCCATCCGCCCGGAACCGGAAGTAATGTGGCAAAAAGCCGCCTGTACAGGCTGCCGGGCATGTGTCACCGCCTGTCCGGTGGGCGCGGTCGTGGGTGCGGCCGACGGTCCGACGTTTGACCGGGTGCGCTGTACCGCCTGCGGCGCCTGCCTGGCGGCCTGTCCCCATGGCGCATTGACCATGGCCGGAAAGTTGTATTCGCTCGAAGAGGTGACGACGGAATGCCAGCGGGACAGGGACTTTTTTGAAGAATCCGGCGGCGGCGTTACCCTGTCGGGCGGCGAAGCGACGGCCCAGGCGGATTTCGCCGCCGCCCTCCTTCGGCGTCTACGGGACGACAACGTCCACACCGCCATCGAGACGAACGGCGTCACCGGCCGCGACGCTTTCCGGAAAGTCGCCGCCCTCGCCGACCTCATCCTGTTCGATATCAAGCATCACGATCCGGATAAGCACCGGGAAGGGACGGGCAGGGACATCCGGGCGGTATGTGAAAACCTGCGCTGGCTGGTGGCGTCGGATCGGGAGGTGGTGGTGAGAATTCCGGTGATTCGCGGGTATTCCGAGACCCGAGCGGATGCCGCCGCCTTCGCCCGGCTCCTCGGCGCGGTCGGCGTGCGCCGGGCGCAGCTTCTCCCGTTCCACCAAATGGGGCAGAACAAGTATGCCATGATCGGACGGGACTACGCCCTGGCGGACCAGCCGCAAATGCGGAAAGAGGAGTTGGCGCCGTTCAGAGATATCATGCTGGAAGCCGGCATGGCGGAAGTGATTGTATGACGGCGGTTCGGCAGGCGATACGCAAGGCCTCAGACAAGAAACAGTTCCGCCCGGCTTTTCCGTATCGCCTTGACGTACTGCTTGGCCAGATCATCATTCGTAATCACGCCGGCCAGGTCGTCCAGTTGGCAAACCCTCGCCATGGCGATGGCGCCGAACTTGGTCGAATCGGCCAGAACATAGGTGGACGGGCAGTGGCTGACGATGGTGGCGGCGATTTCCGCCCGTTCCATGTCGCGGTTGGTGAAGCCGGTGCCGAGGGCGAAGCCGTCGACGCCAAGAAACGCCTTGGTGAAAAAGGTGGTGGCGATATTCTGCCGCGCCATCGCCCCGACCAGGCTTTCGCTGTCCGGCTGGTACATGCCGCCGATGACCACCACCCGCGCCAGATCGCCCGGCTTGATCTGCCGTGCCATAAACAGGTTCGCCACCACTATCTGCACCCGGCGCCCGGACAGTTCGCGGGCGAGGAGGGCGTTTGCCGAACCGGATTCGAGAAAAACGGTTTCGCCGTCGTCCACAAGCGTGGCCGCTTTCCTGGCAATGTCCAGCTTCTTTTCGTAACGAAAACTAAGCCGGTGAGAAATGTTCTCGCTGTCGAGAAGGGTGGCGCCGCCGTGGGTGCGTTGAAGAAAACCGCCTTTTTCCAATGCGGTCAGGTCCTGCCGCATGGTCACCAGGGACACGCCCAGCCTGTCGCACAACTCCTGGACGCTGACCTGACCCTTTTCTGAAAGATATTCAAGTATCGCCGAACGCCTGGTATTCATAGTGGATTCCGCATGAGAGTGAAATGGACCCAGTCCATAAACACTCTACCCGGTTTCCTGACACAAGTCAATTGCCATCAAAACAAGGACTACGACGTAAAGAAAACAAAAAACTTACGAACGAAAACCATTTGACATTCGAAAGCGAAGATGGTATACTGGAATTATAATTTACGGTAAGAATTCAGGGTTCTTGCGAGCTACTCTGCACCTAAAGCATTTATGAAATTCTATGATAATCCGGGTTAGGCGCTGTAAGGAGCGGTAGGGTGATTTTTCCGGTAGTTTGGAAAATGCGCCCGCGGGCGACTGGATGCGACTAACCCGGATTATCACGAAAATTCTTACAATGCTCTAATGGACCCGCACTCATCACCATCACGACACCCTCTCACGCGCGTATTGATTCAGGAGGCCGAATGCCTTTGTTATGTGGAGTGGACATCGGCGGCACCAAACTGGCGGCGGGGCTGGTGTCCCCGGACGGTGAGATTGTCCGGATGACGACAGCGACAGACCACACCTGCCTGGATGAATCGTGCCTGATGGATTTCACGGCCGACCGTATCGATCGGCTGTGCCGGGAACAAGGCATCGGTCTCCGCGATCTCGCAGGCGTCGCCGTCGGGATGGCCGGCCACATGCGGAGCCGTGACGGCGTCGTTCTCACCACCTCCAACCTGAACGGTTTTCATAACTACCCCCTGGCGTCCGAACTTTCGTCCCGCCTTGGCGGCCTCCGCGTCATCCTGGAAAACGACGCCAACTGCCAGGCCTGGGCCGAGCACAAGTTTGGCGCCGGTCGTGGCCGGAACGACATGGTGTTCGTCACCGTCTCCACCGGCATCGGGGCTGGCATCATCATCGGCGGCCGCCTTACCGGGGCCGGACCGGCACCGCCGGCGAGATCGGCCACGCCATTGTCGAGCCGGATTCGGACATCATCTGTACCTGCGGCAACCGGGGCTGTTTCATGGCCCTGGCGAGCACGGTCAACCTCGACGCCATTGCCCGCCGCAAGAGTGGCCGGCTGTCCCGGACGGAAATTATCGATTCGGCGGCCGGCGGCGGAAGACGCATCGACGGCGTGCACGTCATGGAACACGCCAAACGCGGCGATCCGGTGGCGCTTGAAATCATCAACGACTACGCCGACTACCTTGGCATTCTCCTGTACAACATTTTCCAGACCTTCGACCCGGAGATAATAGTGGTCGGCGGCGGTCTGGTGAATTGGGAATTCGGCTATTTCGAACGGGTCAAGGAGAAGGCCTGTTCCCTCGCCGGGAACATGCAGTACGTCCCCCTGGAAATCGTCAAGGCCCAGGTAGGAATCGGGGCGGGCGTCGTGGGCGCGGCAGCGCTTTTACTGGAGCCTTGACACCGTTAATAAACGGAGCGCAACGGGGCGGTGGCGGTCATCAGAAGCATCATTATCGCAATCGTTCTTTGTTCCAAAGCCAAACGATAGAAATCGTCTTCCACAGCCGGAAGATACACAAAAAACCGCAACATCCCGGCTGGGAGGTTGCGGTTTCAGTATGTAAGACGGTCATCGGGGTTGTCGGCCGGTGTTACGACTGGGCTGCCGCTTCCACCAGCTCGAGAGACTTTATCCAGAGGCCGGTATTACTGACCCGGGCGACGCGGCCGGTGAAGGAATCGTCGGATGCCAGGCCTTTCGGCTCCGCCGCTTCCACCGTCGTGCCCTCTTCGAGAAGCTGTTCGAGGAGATGGGCGGTGTCCTCGTCGATATGATCGCCGTCGCCTTCGGCATTCTCCGGATCGACCTCCGGCTCCGACGCCGTCCCGGCTTCGGACGACTCTTCGCCGCCGACTCGGTGCAACTGATCCGGATCGCGGAAGCCGTTGGCTGTCGCCAGTTCCTCGGGCGGCCGAACCATGATGCTGAGGCTGGCCTTGGCGAAATGGTTCTGGGAATCCCGGGCCAGAACGACGACCTCGAACACTCCCGACAGGTCACCCGGAGGCTGGCAAGAGAACGCCTTTTTGGCCTTGTCGAAGAATATCCATTCCGGAAGCGGGCTGCCGTCGGCCATCACCGCTTCGTAGGTCAATTCCTCGCCTGGCCGCGAATGCTCGAACATGGTGTCCGGCAGGGTAAATTCCTGCATGTGATTGTGGTAAATGTTACGGCTGTCCGGGCGCGACTTCAGGTAGATGTCTTCGCTCCACGGCAACCGGTCGATATCGTAGACGACGTCCTGATACTGAGGCACCGTATCGGTGGTATTGCCCAAGCGGTCGACGATTTCGTTTATATGTTGGTTCGACGATTCGAGACTGGCGCCGATCTCGTTCTGCACCGGCGTGGACGCGTCGCCCGGTGTGCCGTCCGGCGTGGCCGGAGGCGGCGTCGGCGTCGGTTCCGGAGTTTGCGGTTCGGACGGCGGCTGGACAGGCGGAGGCGGCTCGACGGCGGACCCGAAGTTGTCCGCGCTGTTGTTCGCGATGTCGATAATCAGGTCGGCGAACTGGTGGGCGCCGCCGTTACTGTCGTGCATTTCGTAACGGAACGTCTCGGTCCAGGTCTCGCCCCGGTTGAGGCCAAGAACGTCCCCGGGGTTGACGGTATAGGTATAGCCGCCGTTCGCGTCGATGACGACGCTGCCGTAGCGACCGACGATAACCTGGGGCACGGCGCCGACCGCCGTCCCGTCCGGATCGTGATCGTTCAGGAGAACGTTTCCGGATGCCTGGCCGGCGCGTTCGGAGGAGAGTTCGATGTGGTTCCGGTCGGTGTTGGCCAGCGGGTCCTCGTTCACCGGGTCGATGACAACGGTCTGGACAGCGCTTCCCTCGAGCGGTCCGCCCAGTCCCTGGCGGCCGTTTTCCGCTTCATTGCCGTCATTGACGGTGTAGCGGAGGGAGACGGCGGTGGTGTTCACGGACGAATTGTACTGGTAGCCGATGTTATGGAGGACATCGTTGACGTGCCGCTTGTTCGCATTGTCATTGAAGGCGAGCTGGAGAACGCCTCCCGAGTTTTTCGTGACAACGCCGACCGTGACGCCGTCAATCCTGAGGGCGGCGCCTTCCCGGAGTTCCTGGAGGACGGCGGTATCGACGGAGGAAAAGACATCGACGGCACTGGCGCCTCCGTTCCGGCCGATGGTGAGGGTGGCGTTCCGCCAATCGATGGCGTTCAGGTTCAGGTCGTCGATGGTGCCGTTCGGCGCCAGGCGAATCGGCGTCGTGTCACGCTCGGTGACTGTCGGGGAATCGGGGATGACGATTTCCGGAGCCAGGTTTTCACCGAGAATGCTACTCCCAATCTTGACGACGCCTTCCGAATACTCGTCCGTCAGGTCGGAAGCGGACGGGAGCGGAACCTGCGACCCGGCCGTCACCGGCTGCGAATCGTCCACCAGCCTGGCGGTAAGGAAATACTGGCCGTCCTCATCCGCGTCGATGTCCGGCTGGAAGCGGAGAACCGCGTCCTTCGGCAGGTACAGGCCGCTCCCCGGTTCGAGGGCAAGTTTCGTCTCCTGGCCGCCGCCGATGCTATAGAACCACTCGCCGTACTCCGCGCCAATAACTTCGGTAACGAGGATGCCCTGAAAGCCGTTCTGGTGTGAACCGTCCGGGTTTGTGGCGGCGTTGTGCTGGGCGTCCTTCACGTCCTGGAAGTAATTCCCGAACAGGTCCTCCACCGTTTTCCCGTTCGTGACGATGTCGGAGTCTGGATTGATCTTCCCGATGTCATTGACGGCGACGCCGTTAACGGCGTCCTTGACCACCGGCGAGTCGTTGACCGCCACCACCTTCTGGGTAAGGGTAACGGTTCCCTCGCTATAGCGGGTCGTCCCGCCGACAGCGCCGCTGACATTGACGCCGGTGGCGCCGTTGGCGGGCGCGCCGGTGTTGGCCGGGTTCACCGCCGTGTCGTTCGAGGTGTCGGCGAGTCGGACGAGAAGGGTCGGCGCGGTGCCGTTGTAGTCGGCGTCGGGAACAAAGCGGACCTGGGCACCGGTTTTCAGATACAGCCCGTTCGCGTCCGAAAGGGTGGCCGGCATCGCCTTCCAGCCGGAACCGGTATTGTATTCCCACACGCCGCCGGTGGAGTTGGCGCCGACGACGAGGACGCCGTCCAGGGAATTGGCATCGGCCGGATTGACGGCCGCATCCGCCGGATCGCAGAACGAATTCCCGAACAGGGCATTGATCGTCTTCCCGGGGATGTCGTCCCTCGGCGTGTCCTCGTTCACGTCCGGCATGGCGACGACGTTGTGGCCGGCGTCCACCACCGGCGCGTCGTTAATCGGCGTGACGGTTATGGCGACCGTCCTTGTCTCCGACGTCTCCACCGCGCCCTTTTGGCCGTCCGCGCTGTCCGTGGCGACGATGGTGAGGGAATCATTGCCGTACCAGTTTTCCGTGGGCTGGTATTTCAGGCTGGCCAGGGCGTCGTTGACCTGCTGCCGGGTGCCGGCGATGGTAATGGCGCCCGTGCCGTTGTCGGTGACAAAACCGGTGTAGGCGTTGCCGACGGACAAGGTGCCGTGATTGACCTCGAGGACGACGCTCAGCGCATCTTCGCCGCTGCCGTCGGCGATGTCCGGATCGTCGACGGTGATGCCGTTGCCGCCGGTGAAGGCGAGGCTGTTGTCTTCCTTGACTGTCACGGCGGCGGGGCCGTCGACGGTGGGCTTGTCGTTGACCGCGTCGACCCGGAGGTGGATACGCAGTTCCTCGGCTGACAGCTTTTCCTCGCCGCCGCCTTTTTCACTGGAGTAGCCGTTGGCGTTTATGTTGACCCTGATGACGTCGGTGCCATTGAAATTGGCATCGCCACGGTAGGTCAGGCCGTCGACGGCGGCGTTGATGTCGGCGATGCTGCCGGTGAGGGTTACCTTTTTCCCGCCGTTCCCGGAGACGATAAGGTCGGAGGCGACGTTTGGCCCGAGGGCGAGGGTGCCGTCCGCCACTTCGAGAGTGACGGTGACGTTGCCGCCGGTCCGCTCGTCGTAGTCGATGTCCGAAAAGACAATCGTGTTGCCGCCCGTCAGGACAAGGTTGGTGTCTTCGTCGACGGGGATCGGGTTGGCCGGCTGCTTGCCGTTGCCGGTATAGGCGATTTCCGGCGCGTCGTTCACCGCCTTGACCGTGATGCCGAGGCGGAGCTCGTTCGTGTAGCGGGCGGCGCCGTCCCGGTTGAGGAGACCGTCCGGATCGGTTTTGTCCGTCGTGGTGAAGATGTGGCCGTTGTCGATATCGCAGAGGATGTCGAGGTCCGCGTTCCCGGCGTAGTCGCTTTTCGGCTGGGTCGATTCGACCAGCCGCACCGTCAGTTCCGGCACCGTGCCCTTGGCGCCGGCGGTCCCGGCGTCGGTCTCGCTGTTGAAGTCATTGGCCGGCTGGAAACGAACAGCGGCGTCCGACCGGAGGAACATGTCTTTCTGGATATTTTGCCAGGTGCCGCTGGTACTGTCGAAGTACTGCCAGGTGCCCGTGGTGGTGTCCGTGGGCACGTCTGTTACCCAGACGCCGATGAAGGCATTCGCTTCCGAGTCGGCCGAGTTATCGAGAAGATCCTGGAACCGTCCGCCAAAGAGCGTGTCAACGCTCTGGCCGTTATTTGACGCGCTGTCGACGTCCTCGAGGATGGGGTCCATCGTCACCGTACCGGTGTCGGTCAGGGTCGGCGCGTCGTTCATGGCATCGACCTTGATGTGGATGGTCGTCTCGGCCGTGAGTGGAGTCGCCGGGCCGCCGACTTCACTGGAGAAGCCGTTGTCGCTGATGCCAACGGTGAGGGTGTCGGTGCCGTTGTAGTTGGCGTCACCGCGATATTTGAGACCGTTGATGGCGGCGTTGACGGCGTCGACGCTGCCGGACAGGGTTATGCTGTCGCCGCCGTTCCCGGTTACGCTGTCGAGGCCGGTGGTCTGGCCGAGGGTGAGAGTGCCGTGACCGACCGCCAGGGTGACGGTGACATAGCCGCCCGTCCTCTCGTTGAAGTCCACATCGGAGAAGGCGATCGTGTTGCCGTCCCGGAACACGAGGTCGGCGTCCTCGTTGACCTGTATCGGCGTCGAAGCGCTGGTTCCGGCGCCGGTGTAGGTTATACCCGGGCCGTCGTTCACCGCCTTTACGGCGATGCCAAGAAGAAGTTCGTTAGAGTAGCGGGCGGCGCCGTCCCGTTTGAGAAATCCGTCGGCGTCGGTCTTGTCCGTCGCCGAGAAGATGTAGCCGTTGGCGATATCGCAAAGGATGTCGAGGTCCGGGTTCCCGGCGTAGTCGCTTTTCGGCTGGGTCGATTCGACCAGGCGCACCTTCAGATCCGGCACCGCGCCCTTGGCGCCTGCTGTTCCGGCGTCGGTTTCACTGTTGAAGTTTTCGGCCGGCTGGAAGCGAATGGCGGCATCCTTCCGTAGGAACATGTCGTTCCGTATCGCCTGCCAGGAAGCGCTGACGTGGTTATAATACTGCCAGGTGCCCGTGGTGGTGTCCGTGGGCACGTCTGTTACCCAGACGCCGATGAAGGCATTCGCTTCCGAGTCGGCCGAGTTATCGAGAAGATCCTGGAACCGTCCGCCAAAGAGCGTGTCAACGCTCTGGCCGTTATTTGACGCGCTGTCGACGTCCTCGAGGATGGGGTCCATCGTCACCGTACCGGTGTCGGTCAGGGTCGGCGCGTCGTTCATGGCATCGACCTTGATGTGGATGGTCGTCTCGGCCGTGAGTGGAGTCGCCGGGCCGCCGACTTCACTGGAGAAGCCGTTGTCGCTGATGCCAACGGTGAGGGTGTCGGTGCCGTTGTAGTTGGCGTCACCGCGATATTTGAGACCGTTGATGGCGGCGTTGACGGCGTCGATACTGCCGGACAGGGTTATGCTGTCGCCGCCGTTCCCGGTTACGCTGACGAGGCCGGTGGTCCGGCCGAGGGTGAGAGTGCCGTGACCGACCGCCAGGGTGACGGTGACATGGCCGCCCGTCCTCTCGTTGAAGTCCACATCGGAGAAGGCTATCGTGTTGCCGTCCCGGAACACAAGGTCGGCGTCCTCGTTGACCTGGATCGGCGTCGATACGCTGGTCCCGGCGCCGGTGTAGGAGATTTCCGGACCGTCGTTCACCGCCTTTACCGTGATGCTAAGAAGAAGCTCGTTTGTGTAGCGGGCGGCATCGTCCCGTCTGAGGTAACCGTCGGGGTTGGTCTTGTCCGTCGCCGAAAAAATGTAGCCATTGGCGATATCGCAAAGGATGTCGAGGTCGGGCGTCCCGTCGTAGGCGCTTTTCGCTTGGGTCGATTCCACCAGACGCACTTTGAGATCCGTTACCGTGCCTTTGGCGCCGGTGGTGCCGGCGTCGGTTTCACTGTTGAAGTTTTCCGCCGGCTGGAAGCGGATGGCGGCGTCCGACCGGAGGAACATGTCTTTCTGGATGGTGTTCCAGGTATCGGTGGTGCTGTCATAGTATTGCCAGGTGCCTTTGGCGGCGGAATTCGTGACCGACGTCACCCAGACGCCGATGAAGGCGGAGTAGTTTTCCTGCTTGTAATGGCACAAGGCGATGAAGCCGAGGTCCGACAATTCCTTTTCCCGCCGGTCGGTGATGGACACTTCACTCGGACATTTCTGCACCAGCGCGCCGCTTTCGTCGACATGGACATAGGTCGGCAGTCCTTCGACCTTGCCGCCGCCTTCCACGCCGCGAATCGCGCTGCACCAGCCGTATTTGGCGAAGGCGCGGGTGATGCAGGCGGCATGGGCGAAGGCGGAACTCATCCAGGCGAAGTCTTCGTGGGGCATGTCGAGATTGCGTCCCTTTTCGTCCATGGTCATTTCGCGGAAATCGAATTCCTTCACCGGAATGGTGTTCGGACCGTAGGGAAGACGCGACATGATGCGGGGCGGGGTCAGGACAAGGTAGCGCGAATCCGGGTGGTCCCGGAGGTTGTTCCAGTCGATAAATTCGGGGCTTTCAAACACCTGGCCGAGAATCGGCCATTTGGCTATTTCGGTGAAGCTCCCGAGCTTCAGCATCTCCGGCGAGGCGGCGGCGATGAATGGACACATGGCGGCGGCGCAACTTTCGGAAATCTTCTCGAGAAGCGTTACGTCGCGCGGTTTCGGACCGAATTCGTAGTCGCCCACCAGGATGCCGAAGGGCTTGCCGCCGGCGGTGCCGAATTCCTCTTCATAAAGCTTACGGAACAACTGGCTCTGATCGAAGCGGGTGGCATTCACCACATCGTCGGCCAGTTCGTCCCGGGTGAGCTGCATGAACTTGATTTTCAGCATGGTGCCGGTTTCGGACTTTTTCACCAGGTAATCGAGACCGCGCCAGGCCGCCTCGGCCTTCTGGAACTCGGGATGGTGCATGACGGCGGATAATTGCTTGCTGATGGCGCGATCGATTTCGGCAATGCGGTCGATAATTGTCTGTTCCGCGTTTTTGTTGAAATGCAGACGGCTCGGGTCCTCTGTCGAGATGCGGGCCAGGATGTTCTTTACCGCCTCGGAATATTCCGAGACCTTGTTCTTGTCGATTGTCGGGCTGTCGAAAACGGCGGTGAGCACATCGTCGGACACGGTGGTTGCGGCCTGGGCCTTGCTTTCGGCTGAAGCGGTCATGCTCCATCTCCTCTATAGGGTCCGGCGCCACGCCGGGCGCCTGGAACGGCGGCTAAAGCACTTGCGGATCATTTTTTCTTGGACGGCTTTGAATCCTTTTTCCCGTCGGGCGCGTCGCCGGACGCGGCCATTCCCGCGTCCATATCCTTAATCAACCGGCCCAATTCGGCCTTGACCGCCTCGTCCCCCTGAACCGACAGGCGGAGTTCCTTTAGCTTCAGCAGGCCGGCAAGCAACTCCGCCACCGGGCCGACCTGACGCGCCACGTTCTCCGGATTGAAATCGGCGAGGTTCCTGATCTTCAAATCCACCTGGAACTGGCTGTCGTCATTGGCGAGGGCGTTGTCCACCGTGAAGGAGAGGCCGGCGCCCAGCTTCGACATGACCTCGTCGTAGTTGAAGGCGTCAATTTCGGTGAAAGCCCGCTTGGATATGGGCGGCAGTTTTTCTTCCGGGCTGTTGCCGGCGAAATCGCCGACGACGCCGACGACGAACGGCAGTTCCTTCTCCTGGGTGGCGCCTTCCGTCTCCACCTTGTAGGAAAGGTGTACACGCGGCGGCTGGTTGCGCGCGGTTTTATCCTGTGATGAATCGGCCATGGC
>JAJBTL010000389.1:0-5032 GCA_020860865.1 Planctomycetota bacterium
GATCCCAGATAGGGCTCCGTTCCCCCGCGAGGTAAGGGAGGAAGACGACGCCGTTGGCGCCGGGGCTCGATTCCGCCGCCAGGCGTTCCAGTTCGTCCAGGCTGTCAAGTTCCGGCCATACCTGTTTCCGGAGCCAACTGAAGGCGCCGCCGAGGGTCGACATGGCGCCGTGGGCCAGCCAGCGGCCGGGAACGACGTGGCAACGGTTCATAAAGGCATCGTCAAACACCGGCTTGTCCAGGCAGAAGGTGATGACGCCGGACGTCCCCGCCGACTCGAACACGTTCCCGAACGACTGCATGCCGAGAGCGAACGCCGACGCCGCCGTGTCCGCCGTCCCGTAGGCGACGACGGCTCCGGGGTCGATGCCCATTTCGCCCGCCGCTTCTTCCCGGAGCCTCCCGGCCGGCAGGCAGGACCAGCCCACCGCCGCCAGCTTCGCCGCGTCGAGGTCCCACCGAGCCAGGAGGTCGTCGTCCCAGCCGCGTTCCGGTTCGGCCACCCGGAAGCCGCCGGAGTACGACGCCTGCGTCCAGTCGACGACGGGAACGCCGGTCATTTTCGCCGCAAGGAACCCGCCGAGGAGGGTGACGCACTTGACCCGCCTCCACACTTCCGGTTCGTTTTCCCGGAGCCAGACCAGGTTCGCCAGCCAACTGGTCGACGAGCCCGGCCGGTTCCCGGCGACGGCGAAGTGGTCGGCGTTCGCCGGCCGTCCGGCGAAGTCGTTGACGATGTCCATACTGCGGTGATCGAGGTAGAGGACGGCGGGACGGAGCGGGTTCAGGTTGTCGTCCATGAAAATGGTGGTGGGACAGGCCGCGGACACTCCGATGCCGACGACCTTCCCCGGCGCCGCCCCGGCCGCTTCGCGGACGGCCAGCGCCACCTCGCGCCAGATGGCCGTGGCGTCCATCTCAGCCCAGGCCGGGCGCGGGTGGGAAATCTCCAGTGGGCGACACGACTTCCCCAGTAACGCGCCGTTCCGCGCATAGGCGCAGACCTTGACGGAACTCGAGCCGACGTCGATTCCCAGGAGAATTTCAGTCATTCTGCACCGTGATTTTCAGGGCGTTGCCGCTTTCCGCGAGGGCTACGGCGTCATGGATGGCGTCGAGGCGGAACGAGTCCGACACCAGTTTTTCCACCGGAATGGCGCCGCTCCGGATCAGGTTGAACGACGTCTCATAGCCGCTCCGGCTGAGGGCGCTCGCACCTGACACGAAGATTTCGTTGTAATGGATAAGGTTCACGTCCATGGTGCCCATGTCGCCGACGGAGAAGCCGGCGAAGAGGTTGACCCGGCCGCCCTTCCGGACAAAGCCGAGGGCGTCAGCCGCCAATTTCGGCACGCCGATGGCGAGGATGACGACGTCGGCGCCGAGCCCCTGCGTGTGACTCCGCATGACGTCGCCGGGATCTTCCGTCGTCGGATCGATAACGATGTCCGCGCCCATTTCCTTGGCCCGTTGGCGGCGGCCGGCATTGGGTTCACTGATGGCGACGAGGGCGGCGCCGGACGCTTTCGCCAGCATCATGTGCATAAGGCCGATAGGACCGGAACCGAGAATGAGGACGGCGTCCCCGAGCCCGACCCGGGCGTTTTTCTGGCCGTTCAGGACGCAGGCCAGCGGTTCCGCCAGGGCGCCGGCGGCATAGGACATGGATTCCGGCAGCTTCATGACATTCCCGGCCTCGATGGCGATGGCGGGGATGCGCATATATTCTTCGAAAGCGCCGTCGAATTCGTAGCCGATGGCTTTCCGGTTCAGGCAGACATTTTCCATCCCGGTCCGGCAGTAGGCGCAGCCCCGGCAGGGAACGACCGGGTCGGCCGCGATGCGGTCGCCGACGGCGTAGCCTTCAAGACCGTTCCCCACTTCCACCACCTCGCCGGCGAACTCGTGACCGATGACGGAGGGAAAGCGGACGCCTTTTTTCTTTTTCCCGTTCATGATGCGGATATCGGTGCCGCACAGGGCGGCGGCCTTGACCCGTATGACCATTTCGCCCGGGCCGGCGCTGGGGGTCGGCACCTCCTTGACCTGCAAATTCCCGGGCGCTTCCAATACTGCGGCCTTCATGTGACTCTCCTCGTTACGAAAAGTTTGAGGCTGAATATCGGAGCCGCCTTCGCCGTCATGGCCGGAGGCGGTCCGTAGGGATGTGGTTACGCCTGTTCCTTGACGGCGGCGGCATGGATTTCCATGGCCTTCTCGACGCTGGCGCCTTCGTGGATGATGGCGCGGAGGGCCTTGATGATGGCGGCCGGATTCTTGTCTTCCCAGACAAAGCGGCCGTAGGTGACGCCGGCGAGGCCAATGTCGATGGCGTCCCGGGTCATCTTGAAATAATCCTCGAGCTTGTTCCCGACTTCACCGCCGGCGAGGGCGACCCGGGTCGGGCAGGCTTCGATAACCCGCTGGAACGTCTCCGGCGAGCCGGACCAGTTGGTCTTAATGATGTCGACGCCGAGTTCGGCGCCGGCCCGGACGGCATAGGCCAGGTTCTTCGCGTCGGACGGATCCTTGACCATCGTTCCCTTCGGGTAGATGTGGGCGACGAGGGGCAGGCCCATGGAGGCGGCTTCCTTCGAGATGCGGCCGAGGTGGGTCAACTGGGCCGCCTGTTCCGGACCGCCGACGATCATGCCGACGGAAATGGCGTCGGCCCCGGCCCGCATCGCTTCCTCGACGTCGGCGACAGGCGTATCGTAGACCGGGTGATAGGGGATGGAGTAGGCGGTGGACTTGAAGATGAGGGCCACCTGGCCGGCGTAAGGGCGGAAGACGTTTTCGGCGATGCCTTTGTGCATGGTGATGGCGTCCGGGCCGCCGGCGACGAGCTTTTTCATAACGTCACGGATGGGGACGAGGCCGTCCATGATGCCACGGGTGATGGGGTGATCGATGGTGATGGCCAGCAGCCTTCCGGAGGGACCAAGGAGCCTTTTCAGGCGGATTTCTTTACCGACGAACATGCTTTTCTCCTAAATGTTTTTTCACAATCAGCACACGCGTGCGTGATTTCGGACGTTATGGCATCGCCGTCATGGCGTATACAGGCCCATTGCCTGCACCGGCCAGACGGTGATGGACGGGAAGATGATGAGGAGGATGATGGAAATGACCAGGAGCACGGTCAGACCGAACGTCCCCTTGATGACGTCCTCGATGTCCATTTCCGCCACCTGGGCGGCGGCGTAGAGGCAGACCCCGACCGGCGGCGTGACCAGCCCGAGGGTGAGGGCGAGGACGAGGATAATGAGAAAGTGAATCGGGTTGACCCCGAGCTGCACCAGCGGCGGCAGCAGGACCGGAATCAGGATATAGAGGCTGGCGATGGCGTCCATGAACATGCCGACGACGATGAGGAAGACAGAGACGATGAGGAGCAGGATCGTCGGGTTGTCGGTGATGGACGACATGAACTCGGCCATTTTCACCGGCAGTGCGTCGTAGGTGAAAATCCACCCGGCCAGCTTCGCCGTCGCGGCGATGAAGAGGATGGTGCCGGTCGTCTTCGCCGTGTCCCCGAAGATGGACGGCAGTTCCCTGATGGTGATGGTGCGATAAAAAACGATGGACAGGATAAGGGTGTAAAAAACCGCGATGCCGGCCGCTTCCGTCGGGGTAAAGCGCCCGTCGAAAATGCCGTAGAGGAGGATGAGCGGCGTCAGCATCGGCGGCAACGCCCGTTTGGTGGCGGTGGCCAGGTTCGACCAACTGAACGGCACCCGGTTCCCCATGCCCTTCGACTGGGTGAAAATGTGGTTGTAAACCATGAAGCAGAGCACCATGAACAGCCCGGGAACGATGCCGGCCATAAGGAGCACGCCAATGGACTCGTTCGCCGTCGATCCGGCGATGATGACGAGGATGGACGGCGGGATAATGGAGGCGAGAACCGACGTTGTCAAACTGAGGCCGACCGCGTACTGCTTCGAATAGTTGTTCTTCGTCATGGCGGTTATTTCAATCCGCCCGAGTGACGCCACATCCGCCACGGACGAACCGGACACGCCGCCGAAAATGAGAGAGGCGACGACGTTCACATGGCCGAGGCCGCCCGGGGCCCAGCCGATGAGGGCGTTCGCGAAGTCGAAAATTCGTTCCGCGACACCGCCCCGGTCCATGATGATGCCGACCATGATAAACAGGGGCACTGCCACGAGCATGAACGAGTTCATCGCCGAGAACATGGAGTTCGCCAACAGGTCGAACGGCATGTCGGTGTACAGGAAGAGAACGCCGACGCTGGCGGCGCCGAGGCTGATGGGGAGCGGCACGCCAATCATGAAGAAGAGGAAAAAGACGAGGAGGAGCGCAAGACTCATGTTCATGCCTTTTCCCCCCTTCTGATTTCAACCTTGTTCCAGGCGTAGATGAGCGACTGAATGAGGCAAAGAATGCCGAACACGGCGGACACCGGGTAAATTATCCCGACCACCCACATGGGGAGCGGGAATCCGGAGGCCATTTCCGTAAACAGAATCTGCTGCTCCACCATCTGGTAGCCGGTGTAGAGCATGATCAGGAAAAAGCCGATGAAGAAAACGCTGTAGATAACGACGCTGACCACACCGCAGAGCGGTTTGAACATTTTGACAAAAATGGTGACGCGGGCGGACTCGGCATTCCGGAAACCGATAGCCATACCGAGGAACGCCATCCACATGAAGAGGAACCGTGACGCCTCTTCCGTCCACACCAGCGGCTTGCCCATTTCCCGGTACAGAACCTGGAGAAGGATGACCACCAGAACCCCCGCGACCGACAACCACGCCGCCGTGTCCATAATGAAATTCAAAAAGCGGAACACCGGATGGGGCCTGACTGGCGCGGCCTTCTCCTCCGGCGACATCACATCGTTTTCCATAAACAGGTACCCCCCTGGACCGAGAGACGGTTCTTCCCCGCCGGCCGCCGAACTCGCATCCGGGCGGCCGGGGCGGGGGGGGGGCGGCAGTTGGCCGCGCGGCGCCCGGGGCCCATGGTGGAGAAGTTATTGGGGAGCGAATGCCGAGGCGGGG
>JAJBTL010000389.1:5042-14317 GCA_020860865.1 Planctomycetota bacterium
CTCCAGCCCACCGTTCCCCAAAACCCGGCACCCCCGGGGACCCAGCCCCGGAGCCGCCCCGCCGGCCGCCCACCGCCCAGCCGCGCGGCGGGCCGGGCGGGAGGCCGAAAGTTGCCGGCCCGCCGCCCGGGAAGATTGGACAATCATTTCTTGCCGACGAATTCCAGCGTCTTGTTGAAGAAGTCGGCGTCCTTGACCAATTCGCCGAAGCGCGGGTACAGGCCCTTGGCGACATTGACAAACTCGGCCTGCTCTTCCGGCGTCAGGCGGTAGATTTCCATGCCCTTTTCCTTGAGGAACGCCTCGATTTCAGCGGAGTTGTCGTCGTCGTACTTGATCTTTTCAATCTGGGCCTGCGCCGCGCAGTCCTGAAGGATCTTCTTGTGGGCGTCCGGGAGGGCGTTCCACTTGCGCTGGTTCATGCCGAGGACCCAGGCGTCGGCGATGTGATTGGTGTGGGTGAGGTACTTCTGCACTTCATAGAACTTCGCGTCCATGGGGATGGAGATGGGGTTTTCCTGGCCGTCGACCACCGCCAACTGGAGGGCGTTGTAGACTTCGCCGAACGCCATCGGGGTCGGCGCCGCGTCCATCGCCCGGAAGAATTCGACCCAGAGCGGATTATTCGGGACGCGGAGCTTGATGCCGGTAAGATCGGCCGGTTTCTTGATAAGGACTTTCGAATTGGTGATGACGCGGAACGGGCGCGGCCAGTAGCCGAGCGGCTGAATCCGCATGCTGGCGACGTCCTCGTTCAGCTTCACTGCGGCGTCGGACGCCAGGTAGGACTTGAACTGATCCATGTCGTCAAACAGGTAGGGAACGGAAATGGCGATAAAACGCGGCTTGAAGTTGGCGTACAGGGAGGCGGAAAGAAGCAGCATGTCGAGGGAGCCGCCGCCGAGTTGCTTCACCGCCGCGCCCGGGTCGCCGCCATAGAGGGTGCCGTTCGGGAACACCTTGATTTCGATTTCCCCGTTCGACGCCTCCTTGACCAGCCTGGCATAGTTCTGGGCCGCGACGGTGATGGAGGAATTGTCCGGGTCGGGGGTGGACAGGGTAAGGGTGGTGGCGGCGTGCGCCTCCGCCATGAACGCGAACACAACCGCGGCTACGAGCGCCAGAATGCCTTTACTCCTCATACGTTCTCCGAAAACAAATGTGCCAGCCGGGAAGGAAAAACGGCCACGCGGGCCGAACTCGATCATAATTGCTTAACCAATACAGCCATCACTCAATCGGTTTCGTCTATTCGAAAGGTCCACATACCACAATATTACGCTGCTACAATGGAGTTTTCGCTTGATTACGCCTGCTCGATTGGTCGGTGATTGCTTTAGTGTACGATTGGTATAACCATTAGTCAACTAAAAATCCGAAAACTTTTTTCCGCTCCGCCCTTTTTGCCGACCGCCGGGCCGGACATTCCCGACCAGACGTCCCGGTCCACGCAACGCGGACGCAAAAAAAAAGAACCTCCGAAGACCGGAGGTTCCGTACAAGTAACAAGAGTTCATAGCAACTGCGGCTAGCGTTTCGATCCAAAAAACCGCTGCCACAGGATGGCGTTGGCATAAAGAAGTCCCGACCCGAGAACGGCGGCGCCGACGCCGGCGAGGATTTCATTCCCGATGCCGGTTCCCAGGGCGGTCAAGCCGCACCCGGCCACGGACGCGATCAGCCATGTCGCATGACTGCTGGTTTCCCGGGGTGCGCTGGCGACGAAAACTCTTTTGGTGCTCATTGCGGTACTCATGGCATTTCTCCTGTGATGTGGACTGATCGGGCCGCCACTCCTCCAGGCCGCGCCAGGGCCTGAATATTTTCCGGCGCCGATCGGTTAAACGAGCCGTCATACGACGGTTGCGGTCCCCACTCCTCCCGCTCAGACCGACACAAGTCGACGGCGGAGGAAGGGGAAAATAAATCTCATGACAAAAAACTGATCTTTAATGATTGCCATACCAATGCAATCATCCTTTCACCTCTCGTCAATTTAACACGTGCCGGACAGAAGAGCAAGGGCTAATTCACGTCTCATCGGAAATAAATTCTTTTTATCACCACACACTCTCGCCAAATTAATATTATGTGTTAACATATATGGAATTAGAATATAACACTCCACCTGACCGTCCCCGAATAAAAGTCCGCCGCCACCCTTGTCCGCCGCGTCGATAAATTTTACCGGAAAATTTCTAATTCACTTGACTAATGGTTATGCCAATGCTATACTCACACTATCCGGTCACAAAATTCCCGCACAACCTGGAGTCCGTACATGGAATGTGTCACGACGGTCCTCGGCGATATCGCGCCCGAACAACTCGGGTTCTGCCAGCCGCACGAACACGTCTACATCAATGGCACGGTCGCCCTGGAGACCCACCCGGAACTCCGGCTCACCAGCGTCGGCCAGGCCCTGGCGGAGCTCCGCCTCGTCAAGGCCTCCGGCTGCGACGCCGTGGTCGACGCCCAGCCCGGCGGGGCCGGCCGCGACCCGCTGGTGCTTCGGGAGGTATCGCGGTTGAGCGGCGTCACCATAGTCGCCAGCACCGGCTACCACGTCCCGTTTTTCTATCCCGAGGATCACTGGCTGTTCACCACCGGGGAAGACGCCCTGGCCGAACATTTCAATTCGGAAATTCAAACAGGTATGTTTGGGGGCGGAGGCTACGCGTTCCCCGACGTCAGGACGGATGTCCGGGCCGGCGTCATCAAGGCGGCTCTCGGCCCACGCGGCCTCGCTGGACGCGATGAAACCCTCTTCCGCGCCGCCGTCCAGGCCGCCGCCGCCACCGGCGCCGCCATTCTCCTCCACACGGACAAGGGTGCGGGCGCCCTCGACGCCGTCCGCGTCATGGCCGATGCCGGCCTGGCGCCAGACCGTCTTCTCGTCTGTCACGTCGACCGGCAGGCGACGGACTACGGCATCCATGAAGCCATTGCCGAGACCGGCGCCTTCCTCGAGTACGACACCATCACCCTCTTTCAGCACCACAACAACGCGGAGGAAGTGCTCCTCATCGATCATATGATAAAACAGGGACACCTCGACCGGCTCCTCCTCTCCACCGATCCGACCGCCGATCGGTTGAAGAGCCACGGCGCGCCCGTCGGCATGGATTATATCCGGACAGCATTCCTCCCGCTCCTCCGCGCCTTCGGCCTCACGGAGTCAATGCTGGACCGCCTGTGCCGGGTCAACCCGGCCCGGGCCCTGAAGCGAATCGTGTAGCGCCGCGAAGTAGAACACCAGGACCGGATGCCCCGTTCCGGATAAAAATTCTGTTGCGGCCCGAATGGATTGTACCCACAGACTTTAAAAGAGCCTCCCACAATACATTCACGACTGGTCCCCGTGGCGGAGCATTCCGCCGCCGGAGGAGTGATACATTGTCCCGCTGGTTATTTTTCGTCATCGCAAAGGAGAAGCAGGATGTCTTGGATTGGCAAAACAATCATGGTGGCGCTATTCGCGGCCTCCACCGCCTGGAGCTGCGGCGCCGTCGACTACTCGGTCAACATGGAAAAGGAATGGGCCTCCACCGACGACGCCTTCGACCCCCTGCAGGCCCCGGACGCCATCACCTTCGAAGAAATGCGGAAGCAGTTCGGCGCCATTCCCAAATACTCCGGATCGCTCCGTTTCGCCGGCAACGTCAAGGCCTTTGAAAACGTCGTCTGGCGGGAAATCGCCAACGGCTATGTCGGCCTCGCCGACGCTGCCCGCATGAACGGCATCGACCTCACCGTCGACACCACCTCGCCCCAGGGCGAAAACGACGAGGAAGGCCAACTCACCATCCTCCGGAACCAGGTCCGCCAGGGCGTCACCGCCATCCTCCTCTCCCCCATCTCCGACGGCAACTGCCTCCCGGCCGTCGACGCCGCCCACCGGGCGAACATTCCCGTCTTCTCCGTCAACAACGAGTTCGACGGCGCCGACTGGTTTGTCGGCCCGAACGCCCTGAATCAGGGCGAAATCGCCGCCGAATGGGTCAATGAGAAGCTCGGCGGCAGTGGCAAGGTCGCCATCGTCATGGGCATGCCGAAGACCGGCGTCACCCGGAACAGGACCGCCGGCTTCGAACAGTGGTTCGGCAAAAACGGCTCCGACGTCAAGGTCATCGCCAAGCAGAACGCCGACTGGGACCGCTCCCGCGCCAAGGACATCGCCCAGACCTGGCTCAAGGTCCACAAGGATCTGAAAGCCATCTTCTGCAACAACGACGTCATGGCCCTCGGCGTGGTGGAAGCGGTCAAGGAAGCCGGCCTCGAACTGAACAAGGACATTTATGTCGTCGGCTGCGACGGCCAGGCCGAAGCCTACGACTCCATCCGCCGGAACGAAATGGCCGCCACCATCGATTCCTTCCCCTGCTACGAAGGCTATATGGGGGCGGAAGTGGCGCTCCGCGCCGTCCTCGGCCAGAAGATTCCCAGGGTAATATGGACGCCGTGCAAAATCCTCGACGCCACCAACGTCAACAACGAAGCCGCCGTCAACGTCGGCTGGACCGATCCGAAGTTCGAATAATTCTTACAGCCTCGGGGACGTCGCCGCGTGCGGCGTCCCCGCGCGTTTTTAAAAAGGTGTCACTCGTCATGGACGAATCCATCGCGGTGCAATTCGACAAGGTCTCGAAATTTTACCCAGGCGTCCGGGCCCTGTCGGACGTCTCCTTTTCCATCCGCCGGGGCGAGGTTCACGCCCTCCTCGGTGAAAACGGCGCCGGCAAATCGACCCTCCTCAATATCCTCCACGGCGTCACGCAGGCGGACGAAGGGGAGATTCACGTCCTCGGCCGCCAGGCCAGTTTCGCGAACACTACGGACGCCCTCGCCGCCGGCATCGCCAAGGTCCACCAGGAAATCCACCTCGTCCCCCAGCTTACCGTCGGGCAAAATATCGCCCTCGGCTACGAGCCGAAAAAACTCATCGGCATCGACTTCAAGGAAATGTACCGGCACACCGACGCCATCCTGGAGTCCCTTGGCTGCCGCTTCCGGGGCCGCGACTACCTGACCGGCCTCAGCGTCGGCGAGATGCAGATGATAGTCATCGCCAAGGCGCTCTTCCACGAAACAAAGGTTATCTCCTTCGACGAACCGACAGCGTCCTTGTCCAAGGCGGAGACGGACAAACTCTTCGACACGATAGCGGATCTGAAGCGGAAGGGCATCACCATGCTCTACGTCAGCCACAAGCTGGACGAGGTTTTCCAGCTTGCCGACCGGGCCAGCATTCTCCGGGACGGCCGCTACATCTTGACGACCGAGGTGGCGAAGACGAACAAGGCCGAACTCATCCGGAACATGGTCGGCCGCGACGTCTCCAGTTACGCCGTCCGCACCGAGCCGAGCCGGGTCAGGCCGGAGGAGGTTCTCCGGGTGGAAAACCTTTGTGGCGACGGTTTCAATGACATCAGCTTCACCCTCCGGCGCGGCGAAATCCTCGGCTTTTCCGGCCTCGTCGGCTCGAAGCGGACCGAAGTGGTCCGCGCCCTCTTCGGCGCCGACGCCGCCTATTCGGGGAAAATAATCATTAACGGCGTTCCCGCCCGCATCCGGTCGCCGGAACAAGGCCTGGCCCACGGTATCGGCCTCCTCACGGAAAACCGGAAGACCCAAGGGTTCATCCCGACGTTCTCCAACTGTGACAACATGGCCCTCGCGGCCCTCCGGAAATTCTCCCGGGCCAAGGTCGTCAGCGGCCGGGACAAACGCCGGAACTTCGACGAACTGTCCGAGTCCGTCCGCCTGAACATCCGGAACCCGGACCACCTGACCCAGAACCTCTCCGGCGGCAACCAGCAGAAGGTCATCCTCGCCAAGTGGCTCGCGTCGGATGTCGACGTCCTCATCTTCGACGAGCCGACCAAGGGCGTCGACGTCGGCGCCAAGTCGGAGATATACGCCCTTATGGAACGCTACGTCGCCACCGGGAAGTCCATCATCCTCGTCTCGTCCGAACTGCCGGAGATTATCGGCATGTGCGACCGCGCCCTGGTCATGCGGAACGGCCGCATCGTCGCCACCCTGGACCGGAAGGATTTTTCAGAAGAAACGCTACTCAGTTACGCGATGGAGACACACGCCAATGCCGTCTGAATTCACCAACACCATAAAACGCTACAGCCGGGAACTGACGATTTTCGTCGTTCTCCTCCTCATTATCGCCGTTTTCTCCGTGCAAAACCCGATGTACCTGGACCTCGACAACCTCCTGGACATCCTGGAACAGGCCTCCATCAACGGCTTCCTGGCGATCGGCGTCACCTTCGCCATCATCACGAGCGGCATCGACCTGTCGGTCGGTTCGGTGATGGCCGTCAGTATCGTCGCCTGCGGCCAACTCGCCGTCCTCAACCTGCCGCCCCCGGTGGTGCTTGTCCTCGGGTTGCTTCTCGGCATTGTCCTCGGTTCGCTGAACGGCCTCCTCATCACCAAGATGAAGCTGCAACCGTTCATCGCCACCCTCGGCACCAACAGCATTCTCCGGGGCGTCGCCTACCTCATCACCGGCGGCTGGCCGGTCCTGAATATCCCCCGCCCGTTCCGGAACCTGTTCCAGATTGAGATGCTTCCGAACATCCGCCTCTACACCGTCTACCTCATTCTCGCCGCCATCGTTCTCGCCTTTATCCTGAAGAAGACCTCCATCGGCACCTACATCTACGCCATCGGATCGAACGAGGAGGCGACCCGCCTGTCCGGCATCAATGTCGACCGCTACAAGATAATCGCCTACGCCATCTGCGGCCTGATGGCGGCGGTCGCCGGGATGGTGATGCTGGCGAAACTGGGCACCGGCGAACCGACGGCCGGCCAGGGCTACGAACTGAACGCCATCGCGGCGGCCGCCATCGGCGGCGCCAGCCTCGCCGGCGGCAAGGGGAGCATTCTCGGCACCGTCCTCGGCGCCCTCACCCTGTCCGCCCTGAAAATCGGCCTCGTCGTCATCGGCATGGACACGTTCTACCAATACATCGCCACCGGCCTTATAATCGTCGTGGCGGCGTATTTCGAAGTCATTCAGGCGAAAATCAGCCATTTCCTCTCGCGCCGGGCCCAGAAGTAAAACCGCCCGGGCGGAGGACAGAGTGCCGCACGAGGAGAGGCGCAGAACAGCCGATCACACAGCCAAAAACAGAAAGGCGCAGCATGAAGATTGTCGTATTGGACGGTTACACCCTGAACCCGGGGGACATCTCCTGGACCGGTTTTGAAAGTCTCGGCGAGTTTACCTGCTACGACCGGACGCCGGCGGACAAGATTGTCGAACGCATCGCCGACGCCGACGCCGTCATCGTCAACAAAACCCCGCTCACGAAAGATACCCTTGCCGCCTGCCCAAGCGTCAAGTACATCGGCGTCCTCGCCACCGGCTACAATGTCGTCGATGTCGACTACGCCGCGTCCAAAGGGATACCGGTCACCAACATCCCCACCTACGGCACCGCCGCCGTCTCCCAGTTCGTCTTCGCCCTTCTTCTCGAAATCTGCCACCACGTCGGCCACCACGCGGCGACGGTGAAGGACGGCCGCTGGAGCGCGAGCGAGGACTTCTGCTATTGGGATCACCCGCTTGTCGAACTGTCAGGGAAAACGATGGGCATTATCGGCTTCGGCCGTATCGGCCAGGCGGTCGGCCGCATCGCCGTCGCCTTCGGGATGAACGTCCTCGCCTATGATGAATACGAAAACAAGGCGCTCGAGTCGGACAACGTCCACTACGCCCCCCCCTGGCGACGGTCCTGGCCGAGTCCGACGTCATTTCCCTCCACGCCCCCCTGTTCGATTCGACAAAGGGCATGATCAATGCGAAAAGCATCGCCGCCATGAAGGACGGCGTCATCGTCATCAATACCTCCCGTGGCCCGCTCGTCGTCGAAGAGGACATGGCGGCGGCCCTGAACAGCGGCAAGGTTGCCGCCTACGGCGCCGATGTCGCCTCGGTTGAACCCATCCGTCCGGACAACCCGCTCCTCACGGCCAAAAACAGCCTCCTCACCCCGCACATCGCCTGGGCGCCAAAGGAAGCCCGGACGCGGCTCATGGACATCGCCGTCGACAACCTCCGTGCCTTCACGGAAGGCGCCCCGAAAAACGTCGTCAACCCGAAGAAGTAATCCCCGTTCGCCGGCCGGAACGCCGTTCGCTGCGTAACGAACACGAAGCGGACGAACCGATACAGGAACTGAACGCACCGATCAATGGACCAATCCGCCCTTTCAAAAAGCGGCCGCCCACCGGCGGCCGCTCGTTTGTTTCTGGCGTGAGGCCGTCACCGCCGCGACGCGTTTGTCTTTCGTGATAGCGATACGGATTATCCCGGATACCGAACAAGGACGCAGTCGTTGACCTTTCGAAAAAAAAACGACACCCAAACGCGTGAACGCGATTACCTTCTGGAGCTATTGTAATGCTTCGGCCGAAGCGAAAGTGCCTTATGGTCGTCCCGGCGTTTCCTGTCCGGGTCGGACTCGGAGGGTAAAAAACAAATCCATGGTGATGCGGTTCCGGCGCGGTACCCAACGCAAGAGCGGGCCGGCCATCCCCATGGTATGCGGCGTGAAGGTGCAATTTTACCTGGCCACCACCGGTCGTGTCGGGGGGAGTCAAATGCCGGGCGGCGTTCCGACAATCGGGTCGGACAGAAGCCGGGTCCCCTACCGGATTTCGGGAAGCGGTTTCACCACATCGGCGCACTGTCGCGACGAGGCTGGAGACCCCGCATCCATGAACCGGTCGGAGCACGACTGACATCACGCCGGAGGATTCCGTTGGCCACGGACCCTCACAAAGTTTACGTGCACGTACCCTCCGAGTTTCCGGACGGGGAATGTCGGGACCGCCATTTCTTCCTTATGGGAAGAAGTGGGGGTCCCCTTTTGTATAACAGGCTTAAATGCGAGACGGGATCTGAACGATGCGTCCAGTCTTAAACAGGTTTTTGTGCTTCGGAGACGCGAAAACTGACCACGGCCGCCAGTGCGCTCAGGACCGCCGACGCACACCAGATAACCACATAGTCCCCGGTCGGGGAAAGAAAAACACCGCCGAGCCAGGCGCTGAAAAAACTCCCGAGTTGGTGACAAAGAAACACGAACCCGAACAACGTGCCCAGGGTATGGGTGCCGAAATCCTTGCCGACCAGGCCGGCCGTCGGCACGACCGTCGCGGCGGCGGTCAGCCCCAACAGGACCGCGATGCCGAGCACCACCGGAAGCGTTTTCGGGAGAAGGAGGAAGGCGAGAATGATACATACC
>JAJBTL010000278.1 GCA_020860865.1 Planctomycetota bacterium
CCCCCCTCGCCCCTTCACCCCCCCGGCCGCGCGCCGCGCCCCCACCCCCGAGTTTCCCTGTAACTTCAGAATGCTCAACGCCACCAGGACAAGGACCGGCGTCAGGTTCGACATGTCGATTTTCTTGGCTTTCATCATACTCCTCTCATTCTTCGGACGTGGTAAGAGAATAGATCGGCACGGTGACCCAGGGCACAACGCAACCGTCACCGAGGCGAATGGCTTCGGCGTGCGGCTGCTGCGGCGCGTTCAGGGACAGGATTCAGGCGCCGCGATCTTTTGGGTCGCGGTGGACGGTTGTTATGGAAAAGTTCTTACGCCTCGGCGCAGGACTCGACATCGACGGCGGTGCCGGTGGCGTATTTCATGACATCGCCTTCGGTGAGTCCTTCCGGATTATCGAAACATTTCGTGATGCGGCCTTCGTGCATGACATAGATGCGGTCGGCCACGCCAAGCGTCTCCGGCAGTTCGGACGAGACCATGATGACGCCCTTCCCTTCCTGCTTGAGACGGTTCATGATCTTGTAGATCTCGACCTTGGCGCCAACGTCGATGCCCCGCGTCGGTTCGTCGAAGATGACGATGTCCGAATCGGAATTGAGCCATTTGGCGATGACCACCTTCTGCTGATTGCCGCCGGACAGGTTCTTCACCTTCTGGTCGAGGGACGGCGTCTTGATGCGCATGGAGTCCGAAAGGTTGGTGCAGATGCGCCGTTCCGAGGCCCGGCTGATGCCGAAACCGGTCATGACGTTATTGAGGTTCGCGAGGACGATATTTTCCTTCACGGAGAAGGCAAGGATAAGGCCCTGGTTTTTCCGGTCTTCAGTCAGGAGGGCGAGGCCCTGGTTTTTGGCGTCTTCGCAGCTTTTGATCCTGGTCGGGATGCCCTTTATAAGAATCTCGCCGGAGTCGAACGGATCGGCGCCGAAGATGGCCCGCATCGTCTCGGTCCGTCCGGAGCCCATAAGGCCGTAGAACCCGACGATTTCGCCGTGACGGACGTGGAAGGAGATATCCCGGAGAAGCTTGCCCTGGTTCAGGTGGCGGACCTCGAGAATGTTGTCGCCCGGTTCGCAGTGGACTTTCGGGTATTGTTCGGACAGGTCGCGGCCGACCATGAGCTTGATGAGGGTGTCGACGGGGGCGCCTTTGGCACTGACCGTTTCTATGTATTTCCCGTCCCGGAAGACGGTGATGCGGTCGCCGATTTTGAGGATTTCCTCGAGCCGGTGGGAAATGTAGACAATCGCCACCTTCTTGGCCTTCAATTGGGCGATGATGGCGAAGAGGCTGTCCACTTCCTTTTCCGTCAGGGCGGAGGTCGGTTCGTCCATGATGATGATGTCGGAGTCAAAGGAGATGGCTTTGGCGATTTCCACCATCTGCATCTGGCCGACGGAGAGGGTGGAGACGAGGGCGCGTTCGGAAATGTCCGAGTTGATGGAATCGAGAAGGCGCCGGGCGTCCGAAAACATCTTTTTCCAGTCGATGCCTCCGAAGGCGGTGACGGGCCAGCGGCCAAGGAACATGTTTTCGGCGACGGTCAGGTTTTTGAGGAGGTTCATTTCCTGGAAAATGATGCTGACGCCGCGCTCGCGCTGCTCGAGGACGCTCCGGGCCGTGATCGGTTCACCCTTATAGGTGATGGTGCCGGAGTAGGTGGTGTTGACGCCGGCGAGGACTTTCATAATTGTGGATTTTCCGGCGCCGTTCTCTCCGAGGAGGACGTGGACTTCGCCCGGATAGGCGTCGAAACGGACCTTGTCCAGGGCGAGGACGCCGGGAAATTCGACAGTGATGTCGTCCATGCGGACGATGGGTTCAGGCTGGGCAGTCACGACTCCCTCCCATACAAATCACGCGCAGGTAAAAGAATACAGTGAGTCAAATATCTGGGCACGCGCCCAGATCGCGGTAAATAGTAACTCCCGATCACCCGGGAATGGCAGTTTATACTGGCACAGTGGGTAGTAAGGGCAAAAAGGGGCGACGGGAAGAACGTCGCGGCAAGCGAGAGGGATGACAACAAGAACTGTGTTCGCGCCCAAATATGGTTGTACAGTCACTATATCGTCGGTAAACCGCGTTGTCAACTCCATTGTTTGGAAAAACAGCCTTGGAAAATCTGTGGCGATTTTTACCGCCGCGCCAACATCTTGGATTAATTAGAGATGGATGGACGGAAAACCTTTTAAAAAATTGTGCCCGCGCCCAAAATTTCAGAATGATTCAAACCGTCAGATGTCGATATTTTCCGCGCAGGCTATGTGTATCCGGGTGTAGGCGATCTCGTTTTCCGGCTTGCGGCCGGCCATGAGGAAGTTCGTGAGCACTAGTACCGGCATCGATCCTTGAAGATAGAGGTTTTGCTCGATGACGAAATCCACCACCCGTTCCCGGAGGAGGCGCGCCGTCGTCTCGGAAACGTCGTGGCAGACGACCCTGACCTGGCCAGCCCGGCCGCAGCGGCGAAGCGCTTCGGCACAGCCGGGGACGCTCTCGTTCGCCATGTATATGGCATTGGCATCGGGGTTGTCCGTGAGGAAACGGCTGACGCGGTCCAGTGTGATTTCATAATCGTTGTAGCATTCCACAACGGTATCCGCTGCCGGATCGCGGCCGAGTTCGGCCGTGCGCTGGCTGAACTCTTCCACCCGGCGACGGTGGCCGTCGTACTCGCGGTTGCCGCAGGCGATAAGGATGGGCGAGGTCGCCGGCACCAGTTTGGCCATGATTTCGGCGGCTATGCGTCCGCTCCGCCGGTCGTCCTCGCCGACAAAGCACATGCGACCGCTGCCGGGAATGTCCGAGTTGAACGTCACCACCGGGATGCCGCCACGGACCAGGTCGAGGAGGCGGTTCCGGACCGGCTCGGTATTCCTGGCGCAGATGGCGAGGCCCCGGGCCCCGGCGGCGACGGCGGCGTCAATGGCTTCGACATACTCCTCCGGGAGATCGGTGGCGCAGTGACGGACCATGACCTCTATGCCGAAATCCGCCAGTTCCGCCCTGGCGTTTTCCAAGCCGCGCTCCACTTCCTGGCCAAACGACCCTGACCACACCGGCATGACGACGGCGATTTTCATGCCCTTGTTCTTGAGGGCCAGCGCCCGCGCCGCCCGGTCCGGCGTGTAGTCGAGATCCCGCAAGGCCGCCTCGACCCGGCGGCGTTTTTCCGGATTGACATTCGGCCGGCCGTGGAGCACCCGGTCGACAACGCCCCGGGACACACCGGCATAGGCGGCTATCATTTTGATGGTTGGTTTGGCCATGTCCATTTCCTTATGGCGCCGCAAATGGGCGCGCGCACGTCAACGTCCGAGACTTACTTTACCGTACAATCCGGCATAATGCCATCGACAATTCCCGAAAGATTTCAGTTTACTGGTTTTTATTAACCGGCCCGCCGGTATCTCGATGGTGGAACCGTATCCAACCAGCGCTTTTTTGTGTGCCATCCGGCGGCGCACGCGTCCATTGCCAGTATACGATTATGCTGTTTACCGGACAACGGACCCGTCTTTTCGGTGAAAAACGGTCGTCCTCCGGGTAACCGAACATGCTTTCGGGTAATCGGGTAGTGTCGAAGACAATAAAACACTTGCAATATGGTGAATGGATCTGTATAGTAATGAAACCCGATGCGAATCAGGGTGAGGGGCTTTTTTAGAAACGAAAGGAAAATTCCATAGATTACAACTACCACGAAATCTCCACCGCCATTTGTGTGTTCTGAAGTACGACGGTGTAGCGTTGTACCACTTAAATCCTGCTACATCGGAATAATCACCGTCATGACAACCGAATCATCCGCCTCTGCGGAACAGTTCCGTCGTCAATCCTTCCCCTGTGTTATCCGACCTCTTTTAACCTCTTTACCTGTGTATAGAATTTCGACCAATTTATAATTGGGTCGACATCCATCTGATTTTTTCTTCTGTCACGCCACGACAATAAACTAACCATCAACAACCACATTTTGTCCATCGCGCCACTTCATACAAACGGGTCTCCATGACCAAGAAGTCAGCGCTTCCCCGTCCACCAGTATCAACCATAACCGTAAACTTGTAAATCAGTTCAGTCGTTCTCCCAAACTCGTCGATAGTAGTTTCGGGCCGGCGTGCGGCATGGCGTCGGACCTGTGTTCGGAGTGACACACCGTCCTTGTTTCGCATTGGACTGTGCGCCGTGATGTTCCGGCTGCCGGGTTTGTTCCCGGCGCGCCGGGCCGTCGGTTCGGGGCGTGCGGTTGCCACTGCGGCTGGCTGGGACGGGAGTACTCCGGTACCGCCCATTATCGCCTTGATAAGGAGAAGGCTGTGCGCAGATTCTTGGTCATCGTCGTCGCCTCGCTGGTTCCGGTCGGCATGTGGACCGCCGGTTGTCGGCAGGAACGTCAAGCAGCCTTCCCGAACAGCCCGGAAATGGCCTCCCTGGCCAAGTCCGGCGCTGGCCGCACCGCCGAGGCGGAAAGCCCGACCACGCCGCCCGAAATTCCCCCCGCCCCCATCGACCGGAGCGTCATGCACCTGGCCGATTCCAGCGTGCTGGCCCGGGTGCAGGCGGTCAGCGACCGCGCCGATCAACTGGCCGGACCGACTCCGGACGACGGCCTCTTCACCCTTCCCGATCTGTCCCGCGACATGGCGTCGGCCCCGGTAATCGCACCCGTGCCCGCCGCGCCTGGTGCGGCGTCGGCTATGCCGGCCCGGAGCGGCCCGCTGCCGTCCGGCCGCGAGTTCTGGTCCAAACCGGTGGCGGCCAGGAACGACCGTCCGGTCCAGGCCCCGGCCGACATCTCGGCCATGGCCCCGTCGGCCGCGCCCGATTATATCGCGACGCCACCGTCCCATTATCAAGCCCCGGCGGCGCCGGCCATGCCCGGCACGCCGACCGGTTCCCGGCTCCTGCCGCCGGAGGACGTCCCTGGCGTATTCCTGTTCGACGATACGCCGATATCGTCACTCCACTCACCGCCGGCCAGCCGGCACTCCGGACTGGGCCTTCCCGGCGGCGACGCATTGAGCGCGCCGCCCTTGTCGTCAAACGCCTCCGCCTCGCGGTTATAGCACGGCCGGATGCGTTCCGTCGACACGGCCGGCAAAGCCACCGCCCAGGTGTCGCAGCGCGGCCCGCTCCGCCTCGACCTGTCCGGCCTGGTGCCGACGTCGGCCCGGCAATCAGCTCCGGCCGAAGCGGTCGCCGTTCCCCGGTCCGAACCGGCGTCGGCCATGCCCCTCTACCAGGAGGTGTCGGAACAGATGGCGACGGCGGTCGTTCGCCGCCCGGTTGGCGACGAGCCCGTTTCCGCGCCGATAATCACCTTGTCCACCTCCCCGGTGCACGAACCGCTTCCCGAACCGGTGCCGCTGTCGGCCCTGGCCGGAATGCCGTCGTTCCAGCCGCTGCCGGATTCGTTCCCGACAGCGCTTCCGTCCATGCCGGCTTCTTCGCCGGTGGTGGAACCGGCCCCGACCGCCGCGTCGGCGTCGGTCGGAAAAAACGCTGTGCCGGCTCCGGCCCAGTGGGTGGCGTCGCCGGCCGCGTCGGCCAGGGCGACTTCGGACGCGACGGTAACGTCGACCCGGCGGCCGAGCGGGACGATGTCCCTGCCGGTGCCGCTCATCCCGGCGACCCCGGCGGCAAAGCCGATGGACGCGCCGCTGCCGTTTGAAGAACTGCCCGAATCCCCGACCGCCGCCGCGGCGCGGGCGCGGACCAACGCGTCGGACGCCATGTCCCAGGCCCTGGCGCCGCTGCCGGACCTTTCCGGCGGCAGTGCTGTGCCGACCGCTGCGCTGGTCCGGTCGGCGTCGCGTCAGGCGGAAACGCCGGTTGCTTCGGCCGCCGGATCGTCGTCGGGTCAGCCGCTGGCGGCGCCGCCGTCCCGTCCGGCGGCGATGGCGAGTATGGCGCTTCCAGAGCGTTCCACGGCGAAAAAGTCCGGCGCGAAACAGGCTGCCGCCGCGACGGAAAAGAGCGCCGCCACTACGGACAGCGCCTCGAAACGGGCCGGCCGCATCCCCGAGGTGACCCTGCCGCAGCCGGTTCCGGAAGCGGTGCCGACCCCGGAACTGACCGCCGCCAAGACTGTCCTCATGGATTTCTCCCCGGAAGCGTTGGACGAGGTGTCCCTGCCGGCGTCGGTCCGGAACAACGAATTCTTCAAGACCGACTTCTGGGAAAGCAAGGCCCCGGCGCCGGTCCCGGCCGCCCCGGTCCCGCCCGCCGCGAAAACGCCGTCCCTGCCGATTCCGGAACTGCCGATGCCGGCGGCGCCGAACCGGCTGGAAAAGGAAACGCCGTCCGTCCCGGCCCCGACGGCCAAGGCGGCGATGCCGTCGCTCCCATCGTTACCGGCGATGCCGGCGGTAGAGCCCCGGGAACCGATCTGGGTGGACTCCATGCCGACAGGCCGTCAGCAGGAAAAAGAAACCGTGCCGGAATACCGCTATGAAGTGACGCCGAAGCAGTTGCCGGTCCCGGCGTTGAAGACCCGCATCGAAACAGTCGAAGCGCGAAAGACGGAGAAGGAAGCCGCCCCGGCCGCGCCGAAGAAGGTCAAACTCATGCCCATCGGCAAGCCGAACAACGGGTAGCCGACCTTAATCGGATAAAGAAAGCGGGCGACGTCATTCGGCGTCGCCCGCATCGTATTGGCTGGCAAGGAAGGGTTCGGAGTACACCAACCAGCCTATCCTCCCTGAATCTCATCCCGTACATTATATTGGAGAACGGTCCTGACCGGCTCCTTTATCCCGACGAAGAGCGCGAATGTCGCGCCCGGCTGCGGCGACGGCTTAATCTTCCTGACCACGATAAAGGCGCGTTCGTTGGCGGCGAATTCGCTTTTCTCCATCTCGGCCAAGAGGCACGAGCAGGAGATGAGGAGACGGTCGACAACCACCGGTCCGTTCCCGGGCCGAACTATCTCCAACACTTGCGATGGCCCATGATCATCTGTATAAAGGGGGATTGGCACGTCCGGCGCCGGGACCACCTGGATACCGGCTTCGGACATGACGGCGTCAAAGACCATGTCGTGCCGGGATACGAGGCCGGGTGCGTTCGACTCGGCGCCGGCGGCCGGAAGCGCCAAGGTCGCAATGACGGCGACGACGGCGGCGAGGGCCATGACGCCACGACGCAACACTGTTTTTCTCAGGTGAAAGAGCATTGTCGAACCTTTCCTGAAAGCGGCCGGAATCCAGCCGCTTCATCATTTTTGAGGGCCGTGCCGGTTCCGCCGCCGCTTGCCGGCGGGACCGGCGCATCACCGAAAGCAGGCAGAAGAAGGATATCCACTATGTCCGGATTGCGACAGCTTGTCAAGTTCCTCCCGGTTTTCCTGGCGGTCGTGTTTTTCCACACCGTTACCGCCCGGGCCGGCGATCAGCCGACGCCCCATATGATGTATTTCTACAATCCGTCCTGCCGGCTCTGCACCAAGACGAACGAAGTCGTCGCTGCCGCCGAAGAGGCATACAAGGACCGGTTGACCTTCCAGCGCTTCAACATCGCCGACTCCGAACACGGCACCGACAATGTCCTCTACATGTTCGACCTCCTGGACGCTCTGGAAGTGCCGGACGAAGGCAACATCACCCTGGTGGTTTTCCTCGGCACCCTCGAGACGGACGACACGGGCGAACCGGCCTTCGCGCCCTACCGGGTCCTGGTGGAAGGGGAAAACATCATACCGAAGCTGGACACTGAGATTCGGGACTTTCTGGAAAAAGACATGAAAGGAGGCGCGTCGCTCGGATTTGTTCCGCCGGCCGGATTTTTTCGGCACAGCCACGCCGCCTGAGTTCCATACTGCCCATCCCAGCGTGACCATCGCCTCGACCCTGGCCCTGGCCTCGGTCCCGCCGCCGTCCGGCCTGGACGGTAATATTCGTATGGTAACCGAAGGAGAAGGCGACGGCGCCGCGCCGGTGCGTCCGCGCGTCCGCCGTCCCGCCGGCGCCCGGGATACCGCCTCCACCGGCGGCGCCGCCACCGGCAGTGCCGCCACAACGAGTGCCGTCGTCCCGGACGACGCGGCCTCCGCCGCCGGCGCCTCACGGGCCGATGCCAAGCTCCGCTTCGGCGCCATCAGCCTCGCCGCCCTGGCGGACAGCGTCAATCCCTGCGCCTTTGCCACCATTATCATTCTGGTCGCGATGATGTCGTCGGCCAAGCGGACGCGGAACGAGATAATCGCCGTCTGCCTCTCCTTCACCGCCGCCGTCTTCATCACCTACTTCGCCATCGGGCTGTTCCTCTACAAGGTCATCGCCCTGGTGAACGAGGGCGGCGGCTGGTTCCTCGTCATTGCCGACTGCATATATTACGTGGCATTTCTTCTCTGCGTGGTGTTCGGCATTTTCAGCCTCTACGACGCCTACCGTCTCTTCACCGGCCGGAGTGCCGAAGAGATGGTTCTGCAGTTGCCGAAGGCGTTCAAGAAACGCATCAACGTCGCCATGGCGAAAGGGGCGCGGGCCCGCTGGCTCGTTGTCGGCGTGTTTATCGCCGGGGTGACGGTGTCGTTCTTCGAAGCGGCCTGTACGGGACAGGTCTATCTTCCGACCATCATCTCTATCGCGAAAATCAGTTTTTGGCGGTCGATGGCGCTTCTCGCCTGGTACAACTTCCTCTTTATCGTGCCGCTCCTGATCATTTTCGGGCTGGTGCTGGTCGGCGTCACCAGCGCCCAACTGGCGGATTTCTTCAAGAAAAACGTGGCCTGGACCAAGCTCGCCCTTGGCCTCGTCTTCGTCATAATGGGTCTGGTCATCTGGTACGAAATGTACTGGCCGCCCGGATACCGGGGGTAACGTCATGGTGATTGGAAACACCAACACGGCCGCCCGCGCCGAACCGGACGCCGCGTCGGCCGGCGGACCGGCCGTTCCGGACGACCCGTCCCTCCCGCGGCACATCGCCATCATCATGGACGGGAACGGCCGCTGGGCTACGGCCCGGGGCCTCAACCGGGCATTGGGCCACCAGGCCGGCGCCGAAGCGGTGCGGCGGGTGGTGACGGCGGCGCGTCAGCGTGGCATACCGTACTTGACGCTGTACGCTTTCTCGACCGAAAACTGGTCGCGGCCGGTCGAAGAGGTGGAGGCGCTGATGGCGCTTCTCCTCTCGTTCCTTCAGGCCGAACTGCCGACCATGATGGACAACGGGGTCAAATTGCGGATACTCGGGGATGTCGATCGCCTGTCCCCCCAGATCCGGCAGCAGATCGCCACCACCTGTACAATGACGGATCGCAATAACGGCATGGTCCTCAGCCTGGCGCTGAATTACGGCGGCCGCGACGAGATCGTCCGCGCCATCCAGAAGGCGGCCCGGGCATTGGCGACCGATGTCGACGGCACCCTCGTCGGCCTCGACCCGACGTCGTTCGCCGCCTACCTGGACACGGCTGACATGCCCGATCCCGATTTGATAATCCGCACCGCCGGCGAAAAGCGCTTGTCGAACTTTCTTGTCTGGCAGGGTGCCTATGCCGAACTTTTCTTTACCGAGACGTTGTGGCCGGACTTTGCCGACAGTCACTTGGAAGAGGCCCTGGCCGACTACCGGTCGCGGGTGAGGAAGTTCGGCGGCGTGTAATGTCCCGCCAGAGTGCAGTGCGGCGCCTCGGCGGGAAATCCATGGTGTACTCGTGCCGTTTCCGGCCGTCCGGTCCGGGCGCGTCGCGTCTCCTGCCGTCCACGCGGCGGTGGTGAAGTTCCGGCAGACATAACCAATGACCACTCGGCTTCAGACTAAAAGGTACTTCATGTCGACATCGCCCGAACCGGATGTTCCCAAGAAAACTCGATCCACGCGCAATTTGATCCTGCGCGGCATGAGCGCCCTCGCCGTTCTCGTCATACTCTATCTTTGCATGCGCTGGGATACGGTGCATGGCAGCGGCTGGGCTTGGGCCATCATCACCGCCATCGGCACCGTTTTCATGCTCCGGGAGTTTTTCCGCCTGGCGGTGGAAAGCGAATTCCAGCCGTTTCGCTGGCTCGTGTTCCTGACCGGCCCCCTCTACGTCCTCGCCATCGAGTGGGAACTGTCCGGCAAGAGCCTCGAGTATATCAGTTGGAGCCCGACGAACATCGTCCTCCTTTTCACCATCGTCGGGACCATGCTTCTTCAATTGACCCGCCGGTCCACGGACAACGCCCTCTCGGATGTCGGCGTCACCATTCTCGGTTTTCTCTACTGCGCGCTGCTTCCGGGCGTGCTGATTCATGTCCGGCACCTGTCCCTCACGGAAAACGGCTGGCCGATGGATGGGGTGGAATTCGTCATCGTCTGCATCTTCGTCGGCAAGGTCTCGGACGTCGGCGCCCTCCTTACCGGCAGCCGCTGGGGGAGGCACAAACTTATCCCCCGCCTCAGCCCCGGCAAGACCTGGGAGGGAGCGATAGGCGGCACCCTGTTCAGCGTTTTTCTCCTCCAGTTTATGGCGCTAACCAATCCCCATATGGCCCTCCATGCGCTTGGCCACGGGTGGATGGTTGTCCTCTCGCTTCTTCTTGCCGCCGGCAGCCTCGCCGGCGATCTGATCGAATCCGCGTTTAAACGAAACAGCCGCCGCAAGGATGCCGGCACCGGCGTACCCGGTTTCGGCGGCGTTCTGGACTTAACAGATTCCCTGCTCGTTGCCGGGCCTGTCCTCTATTTTTTCCTTGTCCTTATGGGCGCGGAATATGTAAAATCATAGTTTACATCTTGCACATTCCGAATAGGAAAAATTCACCCGGTTATGGCAATCGGTTGCCGGGGTTCAGACGTGTCGAAGGTTTTGGTTTATACTGAAGCGCGCTGGAAATTGGGCTCAATGTTCTGTATCTTTCATGCACGCTTCAGGCTTGGATATACACTTCCCGAAAGTTACAATGGCTTTGGTATAATTTCGAGAACCGTGGAGGCCCGGGTGACAGTATGTACAGAACGAAAACATGGAAAAAGCTATGGCTCCCGGTTCTGTTGGCCAGGTAATAGCGGCGATTGGGTTACTACGTCGTGTTCTTCTGCCGGTCGCTTTGAAAATCGGGAACAGCCAGCACTGGTGAACTATGTCTGAACGCAAACGGCGGCGCTCGCAGAACAATCATCTCCTTCGGGAAATCATGGAGCGACTCCGTGATTACGAACCGGACGAGGTGGTGATAATCTGCAACAAATTCAGGAAGCGCCGCAACCTGCCGCCTCTTGAACAGGAGTTTATTGACAAAATTTTCCCGCCCGAATGAGGGCGGGTTTTTTTTCGCTGCACCAGCGACCGATAATGGTCGATAACACGTGTGGCGTCTCCTCTCACCGCCCGCGATCCGTCATGGCGGTGGATGGGAAGGCGTCGACTCGTTTGGTTTAGCCCCGAGGAGGCGTCGCTGGTGCGAAGACAATCGCGAAAATCTGGTCCCGGCCCGCATGGACTCCCGGTTCTCAGCATCCTGGCGGGCGTTCTGCTGGTGATGATTATGGCCGGATGCTTCCCGGAATCGAACGGCCCGGTGCGGCCGGCGCCCATCGTCGACACGGAAGCGCCCTCCCCCCGCACGGCGGCGGCGCGGCGGCGTTTTGTCGAAAACCGCCCGGAACCGCCCGCCACCTACGACGTCCCGGCCCGTCCGCCCAGAAACAACAACTTCGGCGAGTTCGAGGAAGGCCTTTATGCCGGCCTCGACCGCCAGAACGTCCTCCCGGAACTGCCCGGCGACCCCGGCATAATGCCGATGCTCGGCGGTCCGGCCAGCTACGCCATTCCGGCCTCGTCCTACCGGGCGGAAGTGGCATTGCCCCGGTCGCGGTCCGGCCCGGGAGGCGGTTCACTGGCCCGGCCCGAAGCGGCCGGTGTCGCCGCCGCCGCCTCCTCCCGGTCGAAGCCCGCCGGCATCGATACCGGAGATACGTTCTATGCCATCGAGCAACTGGTGTTCGGCGGCGATTACCCGGACATCGACAAGCCGGAACTGTACCGGCTCCAGCCGAAAGACGTCATCACCGTCACGGTGAAGGACCATCCGGAATTTTCCGACAAGCTGGAAATTCAGCCTGACGGCACTGTCCGCATCCCGAACGCACCGGACCTTGTCCGGCTTCGCGGCCTTACCGTCGACGACGCGGCGGACGAAATCCGCCGAACCCTTCAGGTATACATCAAGGGTGAAACCGTCGTCCGGGTCCAGGCCAACCGGGCCAGGGGCGGCTATTACTTTGTCTTCGGCGATGTCGGCCAGCCCGGTCGTTTCCCCATGGGACTCGAGCCGATTCGCCTCTCCGACGCCGTCCTCGCCGCCAATTGGGAAGTGAACCCGAACCGCATGGACGAGGACGAGGACCTCGGCCCGGCCTTCCCGGCCGCGTCGGCCCGGGGCAAATATATCGCGCCCCGTTCCGCCGACCTGGCCCGGGTGATGCTTATCACTCCGCACCGGAGCCAGCCGTCCCGCACCGTCCACGATGTCAGGTCGGCCATGCTCGGCGTCACCCGGAGCGATCCGGTCGTGCGGCCTGGCCAGATTATCGTCGTGCCGTCCCTCGATCCGGAGAAGAACCTGTCCCTCGGACTCGACTTCCCGGAAATCGGCGTACCGCCGGAAGGCCTCCGCCCGGGCAACGGGTTCTCGAACGCCTCGTCGCCGGCCCGGCTCCCGGAAGTGTTGCCGTACCGGGATGTCCTCGCCGACGCCGCGACCGTGCCGGTCCAGCCGGTGGTGTCGAACATGGCGTCGACCTTCATGACCCAGCACAACATCCCGGCCACGCCGATTGTCGAGGACGAGCCGGAAGACGAGTACTGCGAGGAAGAGGAAACGGTCGAGTGGAGCGGCGTGGCCCTGCCGCCGTCGGTGACCTACGAGCCCGACGCGTCGGCGACGGTGATGCCGCCGCCCGGTCGCGGCCGCCGGCTCCGGAGCCGGATGGGCCAGTCCGATTCGGGTCTCGGCGGCTGGCGAAAGGGCTTCTGACGCGTCCTGGATATTTGGGGAAGTGGGTTACTCACGGTGAAACCACGGCAAAGTCGATTATGAAAAAGCGGAAACCGTCACGTCTGAATCCGGGCTACCTCGCCCTGCGCCACGCCGGCATGATCTTCATGTGCGTGGCTCTCGGCGTGTTGGGCGGGCTTGTCGTCAGGACGTTTTTCCAGCCCACCCGCTACCGCGCCGCCACCAGCGTCGATGCCGCCGTCATGCCGCCGGACGCCGCCGGCGAGTTCGATTGGAACGAACAGCTCCGCGAATGGCGCTTCATGCTGACGAACCGCCGCGACCAGGGCCTTCTCAGCGTCAACCTCCGCCACGTTGTCAAGCTGGCGGTGACGCAGGACCTTCTCCTCGACACCGGCACCCTCCCGGACCGCTTGGCGCGTCTGGAAGAGGGGGAACTCGTCTCCACCCTGCTCTTGCCGTTCCCCGCCGTTACGCCGTACACGCCGCATCGCCTCGTCCATCTGGACGACATTGCCCTGAACCTCGATATCCAGTCCCTGGCCGCCATCGTTGCCGATTTGCAGCCGCCGCCGGATGCCAGCGGCTGGGACTTCTCCTTTTTCCAAAGCGAACCGATCCTCGCCGCCCGGGACGGCATCATTGTCAACCCGGGTCCGGAAGACCGGTACTTCCGCGTCTTCTACGCCCTCGCCGCCGCCATGAATCCGAACCGCCCGCCGGCCACGCCCCTGGAAGCGTGGAAAAACGCCGTCGCCACCGTGTCCGAACGGCTCCGGCTTGAACTGGAACTGCCCGGCGCCGGCGGCTTCGGCCATACCGCCATGCGGGAACTGGTCAGGGAAATCGTCGCCATCCCCGCCCTTGTCGCGAACGGCCTCTACGCCACCTCGGACTGGCTGCCCGGCGACGGGTCGGACGAGGAACCGGTCCAGTCGTGGATAAATCAATGGGCCAGGAACACCACGGTCAACCTGGAACGGCTTAATGCCACCGGCGGCCTCGTCGAGGTGGCGATTGTCCAGGACCTCTATCCGCTCGAACATCCCCGGGACACCATCCTCACCCGGGTCGCCGCCCTCGCCTCCGCCACCCTCCTTGCCTATCTGGGCGCCCACGAACGGGAGGAAATCGTTCCTGTCGCGCCGGCCCCGGCCCCGGCGCCCGAAACCGACGCCGCCGACCCGACCGAACCGCAGCCGGAACCGCCCGCGCCGCCCGCGCCCGTCGAGTACCGGGAGGTCATCGACGACATTGCCAACCAGGCCAGGTTATCCCGCATCGCCATGCTTGAAGAGGCTGTCCGCATGGCCGAAATCGATCGGGACGCCGCCCTCCGCCAGCTCGACTCCGGC
>JAJBTL010000339.1 GCA_020860865.1 Planctomycetota bacterium
ATTCTCCGTATCCAAGGTCTCGCCGGTTAAGCGGGCCCGGGAGGTATCCTTCCGTTACCCGCTACAGCACCACGAAAGAAGAACTACATTCGGAAGAAGCCGAATACTGAAACAGGCTTTAATCAACAATGAGGAGGTGGTCCAATGCGGTATGGCTGGTTGGTGGTTGCGGTATTTATGGCGTGGACGGCGTTGTCGCCGGCGCGGGCGGCCGAGTACGGGAAGGCGGAGGTTGATATCCGCGTCAGCGCGTCCGCCGAATACCCGGTTTTCAATGTCAAGCGGGTCGACGACGATCTCCAGGCCTTCCTAGGCGATCACATAGAAAAAACGCTGGCCGGCTGGAACGGCGTCGCCGTCCACCCGGATCATCCGGAAGGCGGCGTCGAAATCGCCGTCTCGAACGCGGTGGAGCCGGTGGGCGATCGGTTCATGAGCGTCCTTTTCCAGACCTTCGCCTACGCCCATATGGCGGCGCATCCGAGTACGACGATAACCGTCATCCGTTATGACATGGAGGAAGGCCGCCGCCTCGAACTTGATGACTGTTTCGCGTCCCCGGAAACGGCGCTCCAGCTCATGGCCGCCGCCGCGCCGGGACTCCTGGAACCGGAACTGGAATCGGTCGAAAAGAAAATGGGCTACATCCCCTGGTTCAAGGAAGGCTTCGAGCCGACCCGGGACAACTACGCCGCCTTTGTCCTGAAACCGGACGGCGTCGAGGTCGTCTTCCAACAGTATCAGGTTCTCCCGTATGCGTTCGGCTTGCGGAAAGCGTTTTTCCCCATAGAAAGCCTGCGGTCGGCCGGTCCGAATCCGGACATCTGGCCGACCGCGCGGTAATACTTCTCAATTCTGCGTTTTAACTGCGGCACTATAAGGCCGGAGCGACATGCGGCGACGGACGCGGGGCCGGGAACACCGGTCGGTGCCGGTGGCAATACGGCTGTTTCCCGGTCTTGTCGTAATAGTTCTGGTGATAGTCCTCTGCCGGCCAGAACGTCCCGGCCGGCTGGACCGTGGTCGCAGGCGCATAGCCGAGGCCGATCAATTTCCTGATCAGCTTGTTGGCGGTGCGTTCCTGTTCGTCCGAGGTCGTGAAAATGGCGGACCGGTATTGGTCGCCGATGTCCGGACCCTGACCGTCGGTTTGGGTGAAGTCATGGATTTCGAAGAACAGCTTGGCCAGTTCCTCATAACTCACCGTCTCCGGGACAAACACGACCTCGACCGCCTCGGCGTGGCCGGTGTCGCCGGTGCAGACCTCCCGGTACGACGGGTTCTCGCAGTGGCCGCCCATGTAGCCGGACCGCACCCGGACGACGCCGTTCCGTTGCTTCAGAAGGTGTTCCACTCCCCAGAAACAGCCGCCGGCGAAATAAGCCGTTTCCTTCCGTTTGCCCATGACGGGCGGTAGCGCCTCGCCTTCCGGGATGAACTGCATGGAAGCCGAGTTGACGCAATGGCGGGTGTTTTTCTGGGTGTAGCGTTCGCCGGTGAACACGTGGCCGAGATGGCCGCCGCAATTGGCGCAGACGATTTCAGTGCGGCGTCCGTCCGCGTCCTGGAGGCGGAGGACGGCTCCCGGGAGCTCGTCGTCGAAGGACGGCCAGCCGCAGTGGGACTCGAATTTGTCGGTGGAACGGTACAATGGATTGTTGCAGCGCCGGCAAATGTAGGTGCCGGCCTGCTTGTTATCCAGCAACCGGCCGGTGCCGGGCGCTTCGGTGTGTTTATGGACGAGAATCGCTTCCTCTTCGCGGGTGAGCGGATTGTATTCTGGCATGACAGTCCTCCGGTAACGGCGACGCCTCGGCGTCGACAATCTGTTATACAACTGTCGACGCCTTCCCGGAATCATGTCGCGGTGAGGAATGGGGGGATGGCGCGTTCATAACAAAATTGTGGCCGCCTTATTCCAACGGATTGTAACTCGCCTCCGGCGCCAGGTTTTCGAAGCGGAGCTGGTGGTTGATAAACGCCAGCGGCACCGCGCCGGTCGGGCCGTTTCGCTGTTTGGCGATATGGACCTCGGCGATGCCGGTCTTTTCCTCTTCCTTGTCCTTGTAATAGTCCGGCCGGTGGAGCATGAGGACGACGTCGGCGTCCTGTTCGATAGCGCCGGATTCACGGAGGTCGGAAAGGATCGGCTTGGTGTTTTGCCGCCCTTCCGGTTTTCGGGACAACTGGGACAGGGCGATAACCGGGACGTGGAGTTCCTTCGCGAGGGCTTTCAGGCCCCGGGACACTTCCGACACTTCCTGTTCGCGGCTCCGGTTCCGGGCGGCGGACGAGGCTGTCATGAGCTGGAGATAGTCGATGGCGATAAGGCGGATGTCTTCCCGGATTTTCAGGTGGCGGCATTTGCCCCGAAGTTCAGCCAGGGAGATGGCCGGCGTCTCGTCGATGAACAGTGGCGCGTCGTTCATCTGTTCGGTGGCGTTGTTGAGGTTCTCCATATCCTCCCTGGTGAAATTATGCTTCCGCAATTTCTGGCCGTCGACATGGGCCTGGGCCGCGAGCATGTTCCGGACAATCTGCTCCGCGCTCATTTCCAGGGTGAAAAAGGCGGCGGCGTGGCCGTGTTTGACCGTGACGTTCCTGAGGACATTCAGGACAAAGGTGGTCTTGCCCATGGACGGCCGGGCGGCGACGATGATGAGTTCGTCGTCGTGGAGGCCGGTGAGCATCTGGTCGAGTTCGGTAAAACCGGTGTAGAGGCCGTTCTGGAGGTCCTCGTTCGCCATGAAAAGTTCGATGTTTTCCCAGGTCTTTTTCATGACGTCCCGCATGGTCAGGACTTTACCGTGGATGTTCCTGGTGACGATGTTCCGGACGTTGTTCTCGGCGTCGCCGAGAAGATCGGTGGCGCGGGCGTCCGGCGCGCTGGCGGCGGCTATGGCTTCTTTCGACACCTTTATAAGGCGGCGGAGCGCGGCCAGTTCCTGGATGATTTCCGCATAGTGCTCGACATTGGCGCCGGTGGTGGCGGCGTCGGTGAGGGCGGTGAGGCCGGCCACGCCGCCGATGGCGTCGAGGCGGCCTTCGTTTTTCAGTTCGTACTGGAGCAGAACCGGGTCGATGGGCTGTTGGCGTTTCCGGAGCGCCGTCATGGCGGCAAAGACCATGCCGTGGGTCGGCGCGAAAAAGTCCTCTTCGTCGACCTTGCCGTCGATGAAGTCGTACTGCTCCGGCTCGAGGAGGAGGCCGCCGAGAAGGGCCTGTTCGGCCTGGAGATCGTGCGGGTTGCTGCCGCCGCTCCGGCCGGAGCCGAGGACGGCGTCCTCGCCGGATTCGCCGCCGATAATGCCTATTTCCGCGTCGGGGGCGTCGAAGATGCCTTCCGGCGGTTCGGTCGATATCGTGCGATTCGGGAATGTGGTGTCTGCCATTCGGATTCGTCTCATTAAAAAAAAGAATGAACAGACGGGTTCATTCTTTGCCATTGTCGTTAGAAGTGAATGCTATAATCACTACGTTCAAAAATACGGGTCTGTCTTATGGGAGACGTACACCGTCCCACAAACGCCGTTCCCGGATCAGGCGCTATCCGGCTGTTCAATCTGCTTTTCCATGCGCATCTTCTCGAACGCGCAGCCGGTCTCGAACGAAACCTCTCGGGGAATCACCCGGCACACACGCATACTGCCGACCAGATCGCCCTTGGGGCCGCCGCCGCCGATCAGCCTGACATGGAACACTGCCCCTTGTTCCAACGCTTCGTCGAGGGGCATCTGGCAGCCGCCCTGGCTGATGTCGGAGACGCGGCCGTGGGACATCACGGCACTGCCGTTCCTCTGGTAATACATTACCATGTCGCATTTGTAGCGGCGGAAGCGCCGGCGGTTGGCGCCCTTGTCGACCTGCCGGGTTAGGAAACGAAACCCAACGTCGATCATCCCGTCGTCGGTGTTCGTCACCCGCCTTACTTCGGCCGTGCTCTGGAGAGTCCGGGCCATGGCCGGCGGCAGCGGCATATTCCAGTCGAACTGGACAATCTGCCCCTTGACGAGCGGGTACACGGTAATCAGCCGAAGGCCGCCCTGCGAAAAATCACGCACCGTGCCTTCGTGCCTGGTGTCGTCCCGGGCAAGAGTAAAGTATACCTTCATCTCCACCGGTTTCCGCTCGTGGCTTCGCGCCCGGCCGACGCGTTCCTTGCTTTGCCTGAGATTCCTGAGGGTGTCAAGGAGGCGCTTCGCGTCGGCGATGGGGTCGCCGGAGAGGACGGTACTGACGGATTGGGCGTCGGCGGTGGCGAGGGCGTGGGCCTCGACAACAATATTTCCCTGTTCGACCAGGTTGACATCGACACCCATGTCGAGGCAGTGCCGGCAGATCATCAGCCAGCGATTTTCCTGGTTTTTCACCAATTCAAGGATGGTGGGATTGTCGTAATTTTTCCCGCAAGAATTGCATCTGGGCATGGCCCCGACCCTGACCCGGCAGTGGATTGACTCGAAACAAAAGAAAATATCGACGGGATGCCCCATCCCGTCGATATAAGTATAGCACCATCACGCAATTTGTAAAGGGAGCGCGTTGTTCCCGGCCTCAATTTCCGTAACGGTATGACGGCTAAACGGCGGCGGATGAATCTTCCCGAAAAACCTCGGCGAAGGCGCACCCGGCAGCCATTTCCCTCGTCCGCGAGTCATACCATTGAGGCGGAACAGCGTCCAATGCAAACTGTAGCAAAATGTGCATTTTCAGATGTTGTGTACCGTCTACTGTCAGCTGTCGATGGAATCCTTCGCGGCGGCGGCAACCGTTTTCGGAGCGGCCGGGGCGTCGACGACTTCCGCTTCACTGATGTACGACCAGCCTTCCGGCAACCGGACAGCCGGGATGACGACCACGCCGGACTTCCGGGTGGCGGTCTGACGGACAGCCGGGGCGCGTTCTGCCGGGGCGGCGGCGACAGTGGTGGCGGTGCTGCCAATGGGCGTGACCCGGCCTTCGGCCAAGAGCTTCTGGTACTCGGCTTCGGTCAGGATTTTCTCACCCTTGGCGACTGTTACCGCGGGGGCTTTTTCAGCCTGGGCGACAACAACACCGGTGGTGGCGGAGGCGGTGCACGGCGAGCAGGTGTCGGTCGTGCAGCAGCCGGCCAGGACAACGAGGGACAACAGGGGCAGGGCCAGGAGAAGTGTCTTCTTCATTGGAGGCTCCTTCTTTCAAAAAATACAGCCAGAACGGAATTGAAATATTGCAATCGACGTCCACTATATATACGATATCAGTTGACCGTCAATAAAAAAACGGGAGTTTTTTATGGAAATGGATGAGGCCTTCCGTCTCGCCCAGGAAGACACCAACTTCGTCAGGGAGCGCCGGAACCTGTTGTACACTTTCGGGTCCACCCGGCTTCCGTACGTCTGCCTGAGTGAGGCGACGGACAATCCCGATCTCGTCCTTATTCGGTCGGGCGAAGTGCTGGCGGACAAGCCGCAGATCGCCCTCCCGGGCGAGATGTTTTCCTTCGAAGGTTTCGAGGAGTTCATGGAACACCTGACGACGGACGAGCCGGTGGTGGCGTTGGCCAGGCGGATATCGATGCCGCCGTCCAAGTACGTCAACACCTCGGCGGGTGAACTCCGGGAAACCGGCCCGTTGTCCGCCGCTATCGAGCGCGTCGTCAACCGTCTCGAAAACGAGAACGACGTCCGGACCGGCGTCATCTCCGCGCCGGATCAGGTGTGGGGCCTGTCGGTCCTCCTCTACGTCGGGAGTCAGGTGGCCCGGTCGGCCCAATCGAACGTCCAGGAACATTTCGAACATATGCGGCTGCGCGGCCGGTAATCCGGATTTTTCCACATATGGAATGGCCGCCGCCGGGTTTGGTTGATCGGTTTTCGGCGGCAACTAAAAGAGCGTCCCGGGTGGGGACTTTTCTGGGAGGATGAAAAGATAATGGCGGACAGCGGCGCGAATTTTCTTCAGTTCATTGGCGGCTTCGCTTTTCAGACCCTGGTGCATCTCGGCAAGGTGGCGAATCCGATGACGGGCGAGGCCGGCGTCGACCTGCCGAACGCCAAGTATTCCATCGACATCCTGGGCATTCTCCAGGAAAAGACCAAGGGCAACCTCACAAAAGAGGAAGACGAATCCCTCGCCAACATGCTCAGGGATCTCCGGATGACTTATGTCGAGGTCGCGAACAAGTCGAGCGGCGGCGAAGAAACGTCCGAGCCGATTGAATTCGGTCCAAAACCGCCGGAGTCCGGCGACGCCCCGAAGGAACAGGAGTGAGTCGTCATTACGTCAGAATGCCATTTTCCACGACGCCCCGGGCCAACGCTGCCGGGGCGTTATTTTTTGTACTCGATAAGTTCGGATAAAGGAGTATCCGAGTGTGATCCTTTAATAAGGACTTCACCGTAGACGGGCACCTCCTTGGAGAGGATCATAATTTCATTTTCGTCTTCCGAGATGGCCCTTGTTAAAATAGTGACGGGAATTTCCCTGCCGAGGACGATCCGTGTCGTGTGTTCGATTGAGACAACATCGATTACCGCCAACAGTTCGGAACGGTTTTCCTTGGCGCGCTCCAATGTAGTGCTGTCCACTCCGGAATGAACCAGCTTGCCGTCTCGCCACGATTCCACTTTTATTTTGGTGTTCCCCTGGTCATCGATATCGATAATCTCCGCCCGTAATGTCACGACTCCTCCCAAGCGGTATTTAGCCCATTGCCCGACCTTCGCATCCTGAAGTGCGTATGGTATCTCCTGAGCCTTATCCTGGGCTTTGGCGTAGGCACTGTGAAAGAAAATGCTGAAAAGGAAGACGGCGAGAATCTCTTTCATGTCTACCCCTTGAAGATCAAGGTGGAAGAATAGTTGATTCGGAAGACAGTATCATAAATGGAGGGACCGAGACAGGCAAGGGCTCTATCCAGTGTCGAATGGGATAGGCCTATATCGACGTATGTGGCCGGGCCGAAGCGGGACGGATGGTTGTTGACAGCACCGGGTAAAAGTGTATAAGCGGATCTTTTACCATGACGACCTTCGGCCTTAAGGACCGATGGCGTCACCGATACTGGAGTCACCATGGCACTACTCGAATGGCAGGGCCTGAAGGAAAAACTCGGCCTTCGCCCCCAAACCGAAATCCGGGAAATCGGCACCGGCCCCGGCGTCAAATGCGAAAAGTGCGCCGAAGTCCTCATGCGCGTCGACTTCGAGTCGAACCTTAACGTCTGTCCCCTGTGCGATCACCACCACACCATCGGCGCCCTCGACCGTATCCGTTTCACCCTGGACTACGAATCATTCCAGCCGCAGGACGAGGACCTTGCCGCCATCGACATCCTCCAGTTCAACGGCATCGAGACATATACCCAGAAGCTTGAAAAAGCCCGCCGCGACACCGGCATCACCGACGCCATGGTCTCCGGGACCGGCAAATTAAAGGGCAGGGAAGTCGCCCTCGGCGTCACCGACGCCCGCTTCATGGCCGGGTCAATGGGATCGGTGGTGGGCGAACGGTTCGTCAGGCTTGTCGATACGGCGATTGAACGCGGCATCGCCATGATCGTCTTCTCCGGATCCGGCGGCGGCGCCCGCATGTACGAAGGCCTCTTTTCCCTTATGCAGATGGCGAAAACGTCCGCCGCACTGACCCGCCTCGACGAAGCGCGGCTCCCGTTCATCTCGGTGTCGACCCAGTCGACCATGGGCGGCGTCTGGGCCTCCTGGGCGGCGCTTGGCGACATCAACATCGCCGAACCGCACGCCCGTATCGGCTTTACCGGCCCCCGGGTCATCAAGACGACAATCAACGCGGAACTGCCGGAAGGTTTCCAATCCGCCGAATTCCTCTTGCAACACGGCCAGATAGACATGATTGTCCACCGCCGCGACATGCGGGACAAGCTGGCCGACATTCTCGACAAACTTATGGGAGACAAGTGACGGATGGAAACGAAGCGCATCGCCGTTCTGCCCGGGAGTTACGACCCCATCACCTACGGGCACCTCGACATTATCGAACGCGGGGCCGCCCTGTTTGACGAGCTGGTCGTCGCAGTCTCGGAAAACCCGGCCAAGGAACCGCTCCTCCCCCTGGAAGAACGGCTCGAACTTATCCGTCGCCTCACCCAATGCCTCGGCAACATCCGGGCCGAAATGTTTACCGGCATGACGGTGGACTTTGCCAAGAAAATCGGCGCCGAGGTCATCCTCCGGGGCATTCGTACCTTTGCCGATTTCGAGTACGAGTTCCAGCTCGCCCTCGCGAACAAGCGTAGCGGCGGCGTCGAGACGGTATTTATCATGTCATCGGCGGAACGATCGTTTATCCGCTCCTCCCTCATAAAGGAAGCAACCGCCCTCGGCGGTGACGTCTCGCCGTTTATTCCGGTGGAGGTGTTTGAAGCGTTGAAGCGGCGCCTGGCCGAGAAGAACCTGCTGGTCCGCTCCCGGGTCGGCCTGGACGGCGACGAAACGCCGGCCTTGGGAAATGAGGGGTCCGGTCTCCGTGGCGAGGTCATCGAGTAGGACGGTTACCCCATGTTGATTGGCATTCTTGGCGGGACCTTCAATCCGCCTCACCGCGCCCACCTGAAACTGGCCGAGACAGTGCTTGAACTCGGCCTGGTGGAGCGCGTGTGTTTCATTCCCGCCGCCATCCCTCCGCACAAGGTCATCCAGTGCCGGACCACGCCGGAGACGCGCCTTGCCATGACCCGCCTCCTCGCCGGAGACGATCCGCGCCTCTCCGTCGACCCGATTGAACTGTCCCGGTCCGGACCGAGTTACAGCCTGGACACGGTGCGGGAGCTCATGGACACAAACCCGGACAACCGCTACCGCCTCATCATCGGGTCGGACATGGCGAAGACGTTCTCGTCCTGGCTCGGCTACAAGGATCTTCTCCGTCTCGCTCCACCGCTCGTCGCCGAACGTCCCGACGATCGCTTCGCGAGTGACAGCGATTTCATCGGCCTCACGCCGGAAGAACTGGCGGTCATGAAGTCGGGCCGGTTTTCCATGCCCCCGATGGCGGTCAACAGCACCCTCGTCCGGAGCCTTCTCCAGGACAACGCCGACGATGCGGCCTTGCTTCCCTATTTGACCGAGGAGGTCCTCAAGTATATCCGGAAGAACAACCTGTACGGGAAGGACGACTGCGCGGACGGCGGCGTCACGGCCGGGTAGTCGCGTCAGATACCCCGCGCTTTGGCATCACTAAAAAAATCCCTGTCTCAGGCGGACAGGGATTTTTCAATGCCGGGATTCTTGTCGGACCGGTTAACCAATCAATACCCAGGATTGTTCAGCCGACCCTTGAGGAGCAGGTCGTTTTTGTCGACGTTATCAATTTGAATCTCCACCTGCGAGCCGCCCCGGGTCTGTTTGACAATGGCAATGAGCTTTTCCTCGCCCTTGTCGAAATAGAGGACGCGGAAGTCGTGGCCGCGTTCGGTTCTCACCAGGTTCCAGCCGTGATTGGGCAGTTCCCGACGGTAGAAATCGAGGGCGGCGCCCCAATCCAGGTAGCCTTCGTAGACGAGGATGCCGTTCCGGAACAGCGATCCCTGGAACGAATACGACAAGTCCCGCCGGAGATCATACTCCGCCGGTATGGGAATATCCGCGAACTGCACGTCCCGGTACAGGCTGACATCGCCCTGGCGGCTGCCCGGACCGACCGTGACCCACTCCGGCGGCGCCTGTTCGCAACCGGCGGAGGAGAGGAGAAGTCCCGTCAGGAGCAGGGCGCTTCGAACCACTTTCATGCTGTCGCTCCTCGTTTCGAGAATGGACCACACCCGATATACCAAAGCCACTTTAACTTTCGGGAAACGTTTATCCCAAGCCTGAAGCGCGCATGAAGGGTACGGGATCAAATAGCTGAATTTTCAGCGCGCGCTTCAGTATACCACCGTAACCATACGGCAAAGGCGACTTCCGCCGCCACGGGAGAATACCATATTAGTATCGACGGAAGAGGCGGGAAAGGCACAGGAAAAATTCCGGAGCCGTGGTAAACCTCACTTCAGGCGTGGTGAATCGCGGTGATGACGACAGCGCGACGGCGGGATTGTCTGGGGCGGCGGCTGTCGAGAAGAATCACTACGTGTCGCCGTGGGTCGTGTACATGCGGATGGTCTGGACAAGTTCCGTCGGGTTTATGGGTTTGGCGACGTGGCTGTCCATCCCGGCCCGGATGCAGTTTTCCCGATCGCCAATCATGGCGCTCGCCGTCAGGGCGATAATGGCCAGGTGGCTGCCGTCACCCTTGGCCGCCTCGATTTCCCGGATGGCCCGCGTCGCCTCGAACCCGTCCATCTCCGGCATCTGGCAGTCCATGAGGACGACGTCGTAGGACGACTGCTTCACTTTTTCCAACGCTTCCCTGCCGTTCCCGGCAATGTCGACGTCGTAGCCGTATTTGACCAATATCCCCTTCGCCACCTTCTGGTTAACGATATTGTCCTCGGCCAGGAGGACGTGGATGCCGAGGCCGAGGGTTGATTCGTCGTCCTTCTTCGGGTTGAGGGTGACGAGCCGCGTCGAACTCCGCTGCTGCCGTTTTCCCGCCCGGTAGGCCTGGTTCAGGCCGTGGTACAGTTGCATGCGCCAGAGCGGTTTGACGAGGAGGAGATCGTAGGTCGTTCCCGGGTTCGGCCGTGGCAACTCTTCCGCCGCGGCCGGATACGACGTAATCACCACCACCGCCTCACTCTGATCCCGGGCGTCCCGCAGTTCCCGGACCAGTTGCATTGTCTCGCCGCCGAAGATGTTCGGGATAAGGACAAGCGGGTTGGCGTCCGGGTCCATGGTCGACAGCCGGTGGAGAAGGGCGTCCTGGTCCTCCACCTCGGTGACGACAAAACCCATCGACCGGAGCAGGGTGGCGAGGAGTTCCCTGAGGCCCTGGTGCGGCTCGTAGACGATGGCCGGGCTGCCGGCCCAGACGTCCTGCCTGAGGTCGAACAATTGCGTGTCCGGTTTGACGTTCGGCAGGCCCAGGGTGATGGTGAAGGTCGAGCCTTCGCCCGGTTCGCTGGTCAAGGTCAGGTCGCCGCCCATGAGGGTGGTGAGGCTTTTACAAATGGCCAGGCCAAGACCGGTGCCGCCGTAGCGGCGGGAAGTGTTGGAGTCGGCCTGTTCGAATTTTTCGAAAATCCGCTCCTGCATCTCCGGATCGATGCCGATACCGGTGTCGATAACCTTGATAACGTAGTTGGTGCGGTTTGAACCGGTATCGATTTCGCCGCCGATACGAATCCATACCGTGCCGTGCTGGGTGAACTTGACCGCGTTCGAAACGAGGTTGAGGATAAGCTGCCGCACTCGGATCATGTCGCCGACCACATGGGTGGGGAGGCCGGGCTCGTAGTCGAATATGAGTTCGTTCTCCCGCTCCTCGGCCCGGGCCGAGAGGAGGCGGAGGCACTCCGCCGCCGTGGCCTGGAGATCGAACGGCGCTTCCTCTATGACCATCTTTCCGGCTTCTATCTTCGTGAAGTCGAGGATGTCATTGATGATGGTGAGAAGGCTGGAGGCGGAAGTCTTGATAATGTCCGAATACTCCCGCTGTTCCTCGGTGAGGCGGGTCCGGGACAGGAGATCGACCATGCCGATAATGCCGTTCATCGGGGTCCGGATTTCGTGGGACATGTTGGCGAGGAACTCGCTTTTCGACTGGTTGGCGCGTTCGGCGTCGCGCTTGGCCTTTTCCATTTCGTCGACATAATAGCGGAGGCGTTTTTCCTCCTGGCGGCGTCGGGCCCGGGCCATCAGGGCGAAGAGGATGTAACTGGCTGCCAAAAGGATAATCGCCGTCAGGGCGACGCCACGGAAATAGAGGGACGGGGCATACCGGCGCATCGGGCTGACAGCGGCGATAAAACCGCCCGGCAGGTGGGCGACGCCGTATTCGCTGTCCTTGCCGGCCTGAATGACGGAATGGAGCGGTTCGCGGCTGGCGGTCCGTTCCGGAGTGTGCCAGATGGAAGCGGACAGGGCGGTACGGAGATCCGGTGAGGTAAGGAATTCCCCGTTGGCGTGGATCGGATAGCCGTCCCGGGACAGGAGGTACACCGGCGTCTCCCCGGTCCGGCCACGGGAAAGTATGGTATCGATGGAGAAGAGGGCGCTTAGCCACGCTTCCGCCACGCCGGCCTCATTCCTGAACGCCCGCGTCGTCACCACCAGGTATGGCGTCCGGGTGGCGGGATGGACAAAGAAGCGGACGCCGGACGAGAGGACAAGGCGGCTGTCGTCCAGGCGGTTCAGGATGGAATGGGTGGAAAAATCGGGCGGATTGCCGTTGTCCGAGGCGGCCAGGGCATAGCCCAGGGGATCGGTGACCAGGCATATTTCCGCTTCCGATAATGTGGCGAACAGGTTCAGCATGGCGGTGAGGGAGGCGTTCCCGGGTTCGACTCCGCCCTGATCCCGGCCGGGCGAGCCGACGACGGCGGTGACATTTTCGACCGCGGCCGAGGCGGCGCCCAGTCTGTCGCAGAAGTGCCGGATACGACGGGAGAAAGCCTCCGCATGGTTGATCGCGCCTTGGACCGCCATCTCCCGCTGCCGGTTGACAATATCAACCCAAATCAGCGCGATAAGAAGCGCGGCGACCACAAGAACCGTTGCGGTGGCGAGGCCGGGCGAGGCGCTTGTCTTTGCCGTATCGGGTTGCTTGTTATCGGACATAAGTCACGTTCAAATGAGGAGAGGTGGCCGCCTTGTCGACGTCATGAACGGCGTATAACACGCACGCCTCCGGTCGCTGTAAACGCGCCGTGGAGTACCGTTAGCTAAAAGGTATAATGCACAATTGAGAGTATGGTAGTCGACGGAAAATATTGTAGTGCATCAGCGACGGGAACGCAAGAAAGAATATGGTAAATAGCGTATGTGTAGAATTCAAACCAGACAGTATCCAAAGCTATGGATTGCATGATGTTATGGGGGACGGTAACATCGTTAAGGTAGTTCCGTTGATTCGTGTAACCTTATTTCTCGCGAACAAACCGGACAATCGGTGCAAACGTTGCAACCGAAAGCGGGCACAAACGGATTTTCTATCCATTTTTAGAAATCCATAAAACGCCGGGTAACTGGTGGTGTATCCATTTCCACTCTCATGTAACGACCCTACTACGCGGTATCATCCTCACCGGTGAGGTGAGGCGATGCCCTGGTAACGGGACACACTATGCGACCATGTATCAGGACTGCCGGGTGACTGGAGGATATATGATGGACTTCGAAGGTTTGGGGTGTACTGACACGAGTGCAGTGGAGCAATTTTTCGTCATCTTTTGTTCTGGGCGGGTTTGGCTTTTCTGCGGCGATATGGTTGCCTATTAGCCTAAAAAAGACGAGGGAAGCACAGGGCAAAGAGGGCGGAAAAAACGTCCAAATGACTCGTGTCAGAACAATTTCGTAATGGGTGGAATTCGATTATCCGAGGCGCCGTGGTAAAAAACGAAACATTACGGGAAGCGAGGACCATTGACACCACTGTCATGAGGGGGAGGCTTATCGGTGGTCTCTCGATCTTCCGGAAGATTTGATGGCTCTTCGCAAGACGCGCTTAGAACCTATCCCACTATCAATACGCGGGGCGTCTTTCTGCCCTGGTGCCTAAGCTGCTTCGTTGCCGCTCCGCCGCAATGGAACTCGCATTGCCTTGTCTCGGTCCCTCGCATCTCAATTACCAGGACCAACATCCGCTCCACGTTTGATAGCGGGATAGACTCTTGGGTCCGCATTATCATATCGTAAAACTGGTGCTGGTAAAAAAGCGAGGCCCCTGATAAACAGGGACCTCGCTTGAATGATGCAACTGTATTTCGGTACTACTAGCAGGCCGGGGCGCAGTCATCGATGACCACCGGGACCTTGACCTTTTTCTTGACGACCTTGTCGACCATTTCAGTCACGCAGACGGCTTTCTTCTTCATGACGGTCTTGGTTTCGACGCAGGGTTCCATGACGGTGACGGTCTTGGTGGTCGGGACCTTGATGGTCTTGCAGACCTGGACTTCCTTGGTTTCCGGAACGATGGTGCAGACGTTGCGGACCTTGGTTTCGCAGACCTGACGCGGAACGCTGCGGTAGCAGGTTTCGGTCACTTCACGGGCCACCTTACGGGGGACCATGCGGGTCTTGGTTTCGCAGACCTGACGCGGAACCATGCGGTAGCAGGTGTCCTGGACCTGAACGGAGACATTGAGCGGCACCTGGCGGGGCGGGGTTTCGCACCCCTCGCGCGGGCCCATGCGGGTCTTGGTTG
>JAJBTL010000311.1:0-12381 GCA_020860865.1 Planctomycetota bacterium
AAAGCGATCAATTGGCAAACAGCGCTGAATCCTCCCGGAACGGCGGCACCGGGGGCAGGGCGGCCGCAGCGGCCGAGCGTCTCCGCACCGCAACCGAATCCCTCGCCGCCCTTCGGGAAATGGGTGCAGCCGTCGCTGCCGCGTCCGGTACGGCCGGCGACGGAGAAGGGGAGGCTGCCGCCGCCGGCGACGGAAACACACTCGGCCAAAGCGGAACAGGTCACGGGGGCATCAGCCGTGGCCGTGGCGACGCGCCGCTCGTTCTCGCCGACGGAACGGAACGCGGCGACCGCACGCTCGACTATATCCCGCTGACCGCCACCGGCCGGTCCCGATTCGACGGCCCGGAACTGAACCGCACCCGGATCGGACTCGGCGACGATCATGAACCGGAGGCGCGGCGGGCGGCAACGCAAAGCACCGTCGACGCGCCGCTCCGCCTCGGCGCCGGCGCCACCGTTGTCGCGCCCGGCCCGACGCGCGGCCGTTGGGTGGATGCCTATTTCGACGCAGTGACCAGTCAACCGAATACCCTACAGTCGGGGGAAGGAAAAAATCGATGACCAGCCAGACACTCAATGCCGACCCGGACAGGACCGTCCCGAACGATGCCGAGAGCGAATACATGGCCGCCCTCGCCCGGGTGGAACAGCGCCTGAACGACCTCCTTCTCGGTCAGGGCGACCTTATTCGCCATTTCCTGACCGGCGTCCTCGCCGGCGGCCACATCCTCTTGGAAGGCCTTCCCGGCATGGGAAAAACCCGTCTGGTACAGACTTTTTGCCGGTTGACCGGGCTGAGCGCCGGGCGCATCCAGTTCACCCCCGACCTTATGCCCCTCGACATCACCGGGTCGAGCGTTCTCCAGGAACAGGACGGCGGCCGCTCATTCGTCTTCTGTCCCGGACCCATTTTCGCGAACCTCGTTCTGGCCGACGAAATCAACCGGGCCAGCCCGAAAACCCAGGCCGCCCTTCTCGAAGCGATGCAGGAACGACAGGTGACGGTTCTTGGCGAAAGTCACCGGTTGCCCCGGCCGTTCGCCGTCCTCGCCACCCAAAACCCCATCGAACTGGAGGGGACCTATCCTCTCCCCGAAGCGCAACTCGACCGTTTCCTTTTCAAGCTCGACGTCGGCGAAGTCGGCCTGGACGAACTCCGGGAAATCGCCTCCGGCCGCGTCGGCGGCGATCTTCCCGAGATGGAAGCGGAGATCACGCCGGGGCAATTCAAAAGCGCCATGACCGCCGCCACGGCGATACCGATGTCGCCGGCGGTGGCCGAATACATCGCCCGCATCGTCATCGCCACCCGACCGGGCGGGGACGGCCCGTCGGCCCATATCCGCTACGGCGCCAGCCCCAGGGCGGCGATCGGCATGGCATCGGCGGCGCGGGCCAGGGCGTTCCTGTCCGGCCGCGTCACCGTCGGTTTTGAAGACGTCCTCGCCGTCGCTCCGGCGGTGTTGCGCCACCGCGTACTTCTCGACTACCGATCCCGCCTGGACGGCTACGACGCCGACCGCGTCGTGGCGGAACTCCTCCGGGACACTCCGGAACTCAATCGCGATGCGCCGAAGTCCCTGGCGGTGCGGTTGGCGGGAGGACGCTAATGCGTCGAACCCGTCAGCGGTTTTTCCTCTTCATCGTCGGTCTCCTCATCGCCGCCACGGCGGCAACGCGGCTTGAGGCCGGCGACGAAGCGCCGGCGGCGACGATAAAAATCTCGGCGCCCGAACCGCATCCGTGGTGGCCGAGCCTCTACGCGACGCCCCTCTGGGCGGTTATCGAAAACGGTTCGCCCGGCGATCTGGTCGAGTTGTCCCTCTCCACCCGTTCCCTGGTTCAACGCGGAACGCTCCGCCTGCCCGATTCCGGACGCCACCGGGCTGAACTGACCGCCTACGTCAATACCATTGCCCAATTTACCTGGACCGTCGCCGGACAGTCGGACACTTCATGGGTGTCGCCGTCCCGGAACTTCGGCGGCGACGACTCGCAAGGGCAGGCCTGGGTGGTGTCGCTTGATGGCGCGCTTTATCGGGAAATGCTCGCTGTCAATCCGGATATCGCCGCCGGCGGCGGCCAATCCGAGGTCAAGGCGGAAATAATCCCGCACACCGCCTTGCCGTCACGCTATCAGGGTTTTGCCGGTTTTTATGGAACCATCGTCGCCGGGCCGCAGTCCCTCCGCGCCATTACCCCCGAACAACGGACCGCCCTCGGCCGGGCGGTTCTCTGGCTGGGCGTTCGCCTGTGGGTCGTCGGCGCCGAGATGGCCGACGTCCTCCCCCTCCTCGGACTGAAAACCGACTTGAACGGCGCCGCCGATTCCGGAAACGCCGTCCAGATGGTGCGCCTGGGGAACGGTGTCGTCCTGACGCTGGCGGACAGTGATGCCCAAACATTTTTAGACACGGTGTCCCGGTCCCGTCCGCACGATCTTCTGGCCAGGTTCTACAATTCAACAAATATTCCGGATTACGCCAGATTCACCGACGGCCTGGAAGGCGTCGGCGTCTGGTTTATTCTTACGTCTCTCCTTGTCCTTGGCCTGGTTCTCGGGCCGGTGAACTACTGGTATGTGCGTCGGCGGAAAAACCCGCTCCTCTTTTTCATCCTCACGCCGATGACGGCGGTGGTCGGCGGCGTTGCCATTCTTGTCGGTTCGGCCGTGGTGGAAGGCGGCGGCGGCCGCTACAACGAACACGCCGTTCTTGTCGCCCGAACCGGCGACGACGACGCCTTCCTCCTGGATTACCGCCTGGTCCGGCCAGGATTCTGGCTGTCCGACGTGCGCTATTCGGACGATACGATTGTCCTGCCGGGTGATACCATCGCGGCTTCGCCCTGCGTCATTGACTGGACGGACGGCATCCGCCTCGGTCCCGGGTGGTTCCAGTCCCGGGCCGTCAGCGCCTACCTCGCAGCCCGTCCGGTGGTGGCGCGCCTGGCCATCGCCGTCACCCGGGAGAGCGCCGCCTGGCGCATCCGCAACAACCTGGACCACGACATCGTTTCCGCCCTCGTGCGAACCGAATCCGGCAACGTGCAGGAAATCGGACCGGTAGCGGCCGGGAGTGACATCGTCATCCCGGATGCGACGCGCTCCACCGACTACTCGGGCCAGGTTGCACTTGCTGAACTGTTAAACGCCATCGCCTTTACCGGCGATTCCTCCCGGGTGCGACTCGTCGCTGAATGCCGCGGCGTTCCCTATATCGACGACGGCGGTTTCGGCGGCTGGCGCGTGAACGGCCGGTATTATTATGTGCTCCTGGACGAAGCGTTGGAGGACGAGGATGACTGAACCGTGCGTCGAGGTGCGGAACCTCCGGAAACGTTTCGGACCGGTTCAGGCGTTGGACGGCATTTCGTTCGCCCTGAGGCCGGGCGAAGTCCACGGCTTTATCGGGCCGAACGGCGCCGGGAAAACCACCGCCATGCGCATTATCGCCGGCGTCGACATCGCCGATTCAGGGGACGTATTCCTGAACGGGGAGTCGCTTCAGGACCATCCGGAACAATCCCACCGGCGCATCGGCTTCATGCCGGACTACCTCGATTCCTACCCGGGCATCCTGGTCTGGGAATACCTCGACTTTTACGCCCGCGTCTTTGGAACCGGCCGTGACGAACGCCGCCGCCGGCTGGACGATGTCGTCGCCTTCACCGGCCTCGCCACTTCACTGGAACAGCCGGTGGCGGGCCTGTCGAAAGGCTGGAAACAACGACTCAGCCTCGCCCGGGTTCTCTTGAACGACCCTACGGTCCTCGTCCTTGACGAACCGGCGGCCGGGCTCGACCCGAGGGCCCGCGTTGAACTCCGGGACCTCGTCACCGAACTGGCCCGTCACGGCAAGGCGGTGTTTATCTCCAGCCACATCCTGTCCGAACTGGCCGAGATGTGCACGGCGGTGACGATTATTTCCGAAGGCCGCATCCGCAGTAGCGGCGCCGTCGACGCCCTCAGGCAGACCGTTGACCAGGGCCGGCGGCTGGCGATACGCCTGCTTGGGCCCACGCCGGACCAGTGCCGCCGCCTGGCCCTGTTCCTGTCCGAATCGCCCCGCATAGTCGCAGTGGAGGAACTGGCCAGCGGCGCGGCCTGTTCGATAACCGGCGACGACGACTTCAAGGCCCAGCTCCTGGCCGCGCTTGTGGCGGAGGGATTCTCCATCACCGACTTCCACGACGCCGCCTCGACCCTTGAAGAGGCGTTCATGGCGATGACGGAAAAGGAGGCGCGGCATGAGTGAAACCGGAACCGCGAAAACGACCAGTGCCGGTACCGCCGTCGGCGAATGGCTCGACACCCGGTTGAACCCGGTGCTTCTCAGGGATCTTCGTCTCTATATGCGGGGGAAGCTTTTCCTCTACGGCTATTTTGTCACCCTCGTCTGCCTCATCGTCATTGCCGCCACCGGCGTCGTCGTCACCCTGAACGGGCAAGGCCTGTTTTCGTTGTTGTACCCGACCATCATGCTTCTCGCCTTCGCCACCGGCGCGCTCGTCCCGTACCTGGTCGGCGAACGGTTCCGGGACGAACTGTCCAGCCATGCCGCCGAACTCATCCTCGCCTCGCCCCTGACGGCGGCACGGCTGGTCCGGGGCAAGGTGTACGGCGCCTGGTGCCTGAACCTGATGCTCCTGTCAGTGGCGATGCCGGTGTTTGTCACGTCGTACCTGCTTGGCGGGATCAGCCCGTATGCCCTCCTTTTCATTTTCCTGGCGCTGGCGCTGGCGGCGGCGGTGATGCCGCTTCTCAATATCTACCTGGGCACATTTGGACGACGTCCCGGCGTTGGCCGGATAACGTCGGCCCTGGTCCTGGTCGGATCCTTCATTATCATGGGCATGTACGGCGGCGCCCTGTTCGACCGGGTGCTGGGCGGTCTGTACGGCCGGTCGGGCCTGGCCTTCATTGTCGGTTACGCCGTCGCCGGCGTGCTTGTCGCCCAGTTCCTCTACCAGGTCAGTGTTTTCCGCCTGCGCGGTCCCGGCCTGGTCCGGGAAATCCGCCCCCGGGTCAGTCTGGCCGTGGCGGCGGCGCTTGGCTGGCTGGGCGCGTTTATCGTCGTGTCCTGGCCGGAGAGCGGTGGCGCCGACTGGTTCGAAGCGAACACGGTTGCCTTTAGCACCGTGGCCTGGGCTTTCGCCTGGGGCATCCTGGTCCTGGCCCGGGGCAATGCCGCGTCGCCGTCGCACCGGCCGGGTTCCGGTCGTTCCCGTCATCCCCTGTCCAGCGTCGGGCCGGGATCGCTCGCCATGTACTGCTCTGTTTGCACGCTCGTCATCGTCGCCCTGGGCATGTCCTGGCTATCGCAGAACAGATGGCCACGGGACCTCATGTCGTTCTCCGTCCTGGGGCTGGTACCGTTGATGGCTATTGAATACGGCATGGCCGCCTACCTGCTTATCCATTACCGGATGAGGAAAACGCCGGGAGCGGATTCCTTGACCCGGACCATACTTGTCGTAAACGTTCTGTTCGGTGTGCTCGTGTTTTTCCTCTGCACCGGCCTGATGTTCGGCGGCGATGTTGAGAGCCTGCTCGGCGCCGTTCTCGCCGGGACCCCGGTCGGACTCACGTACCTGTCAATTGCGGGCAACTGGTACAGCCTGTCATCCATCATTCTGTCCGGCGTGGCCGGCACCGTCATCCTCGCTTTCGTCAACTTCGTTCTCGGGTGGCGACAGTGGACACGGGCAAGGGGCGGCGATGGAGCGTGACGCCGTCATCAGCCTCGCCCGCGATCTGGCTCGGCCGTACCGGTTGGCGCCGCCACGGGAACGGTCCGGCGGCCGGGTCGGCGCCTTTGCCGGTCGCCGCGACGGCCATTCCGTCGACTTCCACGACTTTCGCCAGTACCAGCCAGGCGACGACCTCCGCCGGGTCGACTGGCGCGGTTATGCCCGGAACGGCCAACTGCACCTCAAACTGTTCCGAGAAGAAGTGGCGCCGGTGGTGGAAGTCCACATGGACGCTTCGGCCAGCATGGCGGCCTATCCCGGGAAGGAGGATGCCGTCGTCTTCACCGCCGCCTTCCTCCACGATGCCGCCCTTGCCGCCGAAGGCCGTCCGGTCCTTGTCGTCGATAACCGCCGCCACGGCGAAAACGACTTCCTCGCCGCCCTCGCGGCCACCCGCTTCGGAAGCGATGCCGCCGCCGCGAACGCGCCGAGCGGTCCGACCGGCCTGGTACCGGTCCGCTTCTATCTCTCCGACTTCCTGTACACCGACGGCCTCGCCGAGGTCTTTGCCCGCCAGCAGGCCGGGACCGGCGGGTTTCACCCCCTCATGTTCCTGAGCGCGTCCGAGACAAACCCGCCCTGGCGCGGCCGCTTCCGCCTGCACGATGTCGAACGCCCGACCGACGCCGTGGACATGGTCGTCAACGATGCCGCCGTCGCTGCCTACCAGGACCGCCTCCGCCGCCACGTCGAGGGCCTGACCGCGCTCGCCACCCGGTTCGGGACAAGCCTCGTCCACATCGGGACACCCGACCCGTCGGCCGGGGAGACCTATTTGCGGTCGCTGACGGACCAGTTGTTCCGGGAAAGGCTGGTGTCGTCGCGATGAACAGACTGGCATTCACGACCCCGACCGGTTTGTGGGCGCTCGCCGCCGTGGCCGTGGTCGCCGTCCTTTATCTGCTCTATCGCCGCTACCGGCCACAACCGGTAACCGGCCTGTTCCTCTGGGGAACGGCGCCCCGCCACAGCGACGGCGGCCGCCGCCTCGATTCACCCCTGAAAAACCGGTCATTCTGGTACGACATCCTGGCCGCCACCCTGCTAGCTCTCGTCCTCGCCGGGCCGGTTCTTACCACTGGACAGCAATCGGTCGTCATCATTCTCGACAACTCCTTCGCCATGCGTTCGCGGGACAATCACCGCGCCGCCGCCGCAATCGCCAGCCGCCTCATGGACGATGCCGACCAATCCGCTCTCATCCTTGCCGGCGCCCGGCCGCGTCTCGTCTTGGACTTTGGCCATACGGCTACCCAGACCGCTGCCGCGATAAGCGACCACTACCGGGCCGACGAACAGTCCGGCGACCTAGCCGCCGCACTGGCCCTGGCCAGCGATGTCTGGGGTGAAACCCCGACGGTGCATGTCGTCACCAATCAGGATGCCGCCGGGACCGCGCACCTGTCGCAGCTTCGGATCAACCGGCACCTTCTCGCCGGACGCGGTGACAACCTGGCCATCACGGACGCCTGGCGCCAGCCGTCCCGGACCGAACCCGGTCGCGACCGCGTCGTCGCCCTGGTGCGGAACTGGTCGCGGACCGACCGCACCGTCCGCGTCATGCTGCAAACCGGGTACGGCGCTGCCGCGACGAGCGGGGAACGCCTGATCGAGGAAATCCCCGTCCCGGCTGGTGGCGGCCGCTTTGTCGAGTTCACTGTTCCGCAGTCCCCGGAAACCGTGTGGTTGGCGGTTGGCGGAGCAGGGGAGGATGTCATCCCGGACGACTCCCGCCTCGCCCTGCCGCCCCCGGATCGCCGCCGCCCGACGTTCCGGTTTGGCAACGCCGAATCGGGACTTGACCGATTTGTCGCGCCGGCGCTCCGTGCCGCCGGCGCTGTTCCGGCCGCTGACGGCGACACGGCGGACATCCTCGTCGTCTCCGGGTGGGAACCGGACGGAACCGCCCGTGGCGTCGCGGCGACCCTGGCGTTTGTCGCGCCCGGCCAGCCGGGCATTCCCGCCCCGCCGTACCATGTCGAAGCCGGACAGCGCCTGACCGAGGACGTCGACCTGAGCCGGGTGGTGTGGACCGCCGCCACGGGAACGGTCGCTACCTACCCGGTCGCCCGCGAACTTATCGCCGCCGGACCGTTGCCGCTGGTCTGGCTGGACAATGATGACCGCGTCGTCGTCAACGCCTACCTGGCGGAAAACGATCTCTTCCGCCACGCCGCCTGGCCGGTGCTGGTCGGAAATCTGGTCGAAGATGCGGCCGACAACCTGCCCGGGCTTCGCCGCCGCATTGTTCACCCGGGCGATCCTCTTCGCATCGTTCCGGAACCCGGAAGGACGACGGAACCGCGCCTCTACCGTGACGACATCCCGCTCACTGTCACCCGCGCCGGCGGAAGCCTGACCGCGCCGCGAGAGCCCGGACTGTATACCGTCCGAGATGGGGACGCGGCCGCCGTCACCGTGTCTGTCGTGCCGAACTTCGGCGCCGCCGGCAACGCCACTGTCCTGTCCGACCGGGAAGGCGTCATCATCGGCGACGCGGCGGTCGACGACCCCAACCAAACCGCCGGAGCTTTCCGTCTCGACTGGCTGGCCCTCGGCCTTGCCGCTCTCCCGTTGTTCCTTAATTGGCGCCGCCGGCGGGAGGGACGCTGATGCCGCTGGTGTGCGATCGTCCGCAGTTACTCCTCCTTCTTCTTCTCCTGCCGCTTGTCTGGCAACACCTGACGCCGCGCCGGTTCGGCCTCGCCACTGTTCTCCGCCTCGTCATGGCGGCGATACTCCTCGCCTTTCCGGCCGGGATTCGCTGGCGAACAACGCCGCCCGGCCGCGACCTTATCGTCCTGGTTGACCGGTCCGCCTCGTGCGCCGGTCCGGCCGACGCGGCCTGGCGCGAGCTTCGCGGCCTGACCGTAGCCGCCATGACCGGTGACGACCGCCTCGCCGTGATTGGCTTCGGTCGCGGTGCCGTCCTTGAGCAATCGTTCGACCGGACCGGCCAAACATCGTCCCGGACCGGTGACCGCGAGGACGAGAGCGACATCGCCGCCGGCCTCGCCCTGGCGGACGCTATCCGGGATTCGTCCCGGCGGACAGGCGTGCTCCTCCTCTCCGACGGCAAACGTACCGGCCCGGACCCGCTGGCCCTGCCGCGCTTCGGCGCCGTGCCGATCTGGTACCGCCTTGTCGGCGCCGGCCCCGGACCCGATGTCGCCGCCGGCGAGATCGGCCTTCCGGAACGGGTCGCGCCCGGTGCCGCCTGGCCCGTCGCCCTCGGCATCACCGCGAACCGGGAAGTGACCGCGACCTACCGCCTCAGGCGGAACGGCGCGGTGGCTGCCAGTGGCAGCGTCCGGGTTCGTCCGGGCGAGAACCGGTTCACCTATCGGGACAGTGACGCGGACGGCGGGTTCGTCCGGTATGTTTTTGAAATCGAGGCGCCCGGCGATACGGTGCGGGAAAACAACCGGTCCGCCGCCATTCTGCCGGTCGGGTCAAACCCGAAGGTGCTCCTTGTCCGGAACGACGGCCGGCCGGGCCTTGTCGCGGACAGTCTCCGGGGCGGCGGCATGGACGTGGAGGTCCGAAGCCCGGAAGCGTTCCCGACCGCTCCGGCCGAACTGGCCGGCTACGGCCTCGTCGTCCTCGAGGATACCAGGGCGGTCGACATGCCGCTGGCCGGGGCCCGGGCCCTGGCCGCTTCGGTCCGGAACGGCCTCACGTCGCTTCTCGTCACCGGCGGTCGTAATTCGTTCGGATCGGGCGGGTACCACCGGTCGGTTCTCGATCCGTTGCTTCCGGTGGAACTGGAACTCCGGAGCGTCACCCGGCGCGGCGCCATGGCCGTGGCGTTCGCCCTGGACCGGTCCGGATCGATGGCGGTTCCGGCCGGCGACGGCTTATCCAAAATGGATCTCGCGAATATCGGCGCCGCCGAATCCATTCGGCTTCTCCAGGACGTCGACCAGGCCGCGCTTATCGCCGTCGACTCGTCCGCCCACCCGGTCATACCACTGTCCATCGTCGACGACGCCGAAGCGCTGGCCCAGGTCGCCCTCAAGGTCCAGTCGATGGGCGGCGGAATCTACTGCCGGACCGCCCTCGAGGCGGCAGCGCGGGAAGTGGAAAAATCAGACCTCGCCAACCGTCACATCATTCTCTTCGCCGACGCCGACGATGCCGAAGAGCAGGAAGGCTGCCTCGACCTCGCCGCCGGTTTCCGCCGGCGCGGCATCGGCCTGTCCGTGGTGGCGATGGGCGACGCGACGTCGGCCGATGCGGAATTTCTCAGGCAATTGGCCATCGCCGGCGGCGGCGAGGCGCTCTTTTCCGCCGACGCGCGCGGCCTTCCGGCACTGTTCACCGGCGAAGTGATGCGCGTATCCCGGCGCGGGTTTTTGGAAGAACGGGTGGAGCCGGAACTCCGTCCGGGCTGGCATGGCCTCGGCCTTCCGAGCGAATCGTTCCCGACCGTGGACGGCTACAACATCGCCGCCGCCCGGGACGGCGCTGTCGTCTCCCTTGGCCTTGACGACGAATTCGCCACGCCGCTACTGGCGGTCAGGCGATTCGGGCGGACGGCGGCGGGCGCGGTCCTGTTCCAACTGGACGGAGAATTCGCCGGCCGTTTTCCCCGTTGGTCCGCAGCGCCCGGCTTCATCGTCGCCCTGGCCCGGAACCTTCTCCCGGATCGGGACAACAACGAGGCCAAGGCGTGGACGCGCACCGCCGGCGACGGCGGCGCGGTGGATGTGGAGTTTTCGCCGGAACTGGCCCGGACGGTGCGCCACAATGCGGACAGCCTCACCGCCACCTGGCTTGGCCCGGGTGGAATGGAAATAACTGCGCCAGTGGAGTGGACCACTCCGGAACGGGTGCGGGCCAACCTCGGACCGGTCGGCGCCGGTTCCTACGTGCCGGTTTTGACCTTGCCGGACGGCGCCATCCTGACCGGCCCGCCGGCCACTGCCAGTTACAGTCCGGAATTTCGCCTCGCCCCGGCCGCGTCCGGCGCCCTGGAACTGGAGCGTTTGGCACTGCACAGCGGCGGCGGGGAAATGATCGATGTCGGGAGCGTCCTCGCTGGAACCCGGCCCGAAACGGTGGGAGAACGGGATATCGGACGTTGGCTCCTCGTAGTCGTTCTTGTCCTGTTTCTGGTGGAGGTGGCGCTGCGGCGTGGTTTCTGGTGAGGCGAGGGGAGGACCGGCTTGTCAATAAAGCGGAAGGCCGCATCAGGGGTTAACGTGTTTGGAGTAGAAAAGTGATTCAGGGCGCCCGTAGCCGGACGCCCTGTACAATTCAAGTGCAATGCTATTTGAAGAAGATTACCAAGTCGCTCTTATTCGTCGAAGAACTGGCTGGCATCCACGGACACGACGCGAAGAACCCGGGTTCCGGTGCTGTTCATGCGAACCGGTCGGGACGGCTCGCCGTCGTTCTGGGGCTTGGTCGAGACAATGTCGCGAAGAATTGTCAGGCCGACACCAGACTGGTTTTCTCCGTTTTTCCACATCGCGCTCATGACCTCTCTCCCTGGGCGGTAAGACTATTGGCTTTTCCTACACCCTGGATATTCGGTCAATATTCTCGGAACTTGAGGAAAAATCCGGAAAAATTTGTAATCAATTAAAAAATGTCTCTGGTACCGTACTCCATAGCCTTCCGGAACGCCGTCGCGGCGTGATTATCGGACTACCGGGAAAAATAGGGAAACACCGGATCCAACGCCTGGTACAGGCGTTCGAACAGGTCGCGGTTCCGGTCGTATATCGGTCGCGTCTCCGGGTCCGGCGTCACCGTGTCGACGATGGAGAAGAATCGGTCCACGATGGAAAAGTCGGGGAAGATACCGGCACCGACGCCGGCGATGATGGCGGCGCCGATGGAGGTGGCTTCTTCCAGGTAGTTCGGCCGAAGAATGGTCGCGTTATAAATGTCCGCCATTATCCGCCGCCACAAGGCACCCTTGGCGCCGCCGCCGATGACGGTGATGTCGTCGATGCAGTTTTCCTGCTCCCGGAAAATGTCGATGATGACGGCGAGATTCATCGACACGCCTTCCAACACCGACCGCACGAGATCCGCCCGGCCGTGGGACATGGTCAAGCCTATAAAGCCGCCGCGCGCCTCCGGGTTCCAGCGCGGGCTGCGTTCGCCAAGAAGGTAGGGGAGGTAGATGAGCCCGTTCGCGCCGGCCGGCGAGCGGGCGGCGGTTTCGTTCATGTAATCATAAGGGCTGTGACCGGCCGCTTCGGCCCGGTTGGCCTCTTCGTGACAGACTTCGTTTTTCAGCCAGGCATAGGAGGCGGCGGCGGTCTGCATGGTTCCGCACGGGTGGAACAGGCCGGGTACGGCGTGAGCCCAGGTGAAGGTGCGCCGCGCCTTGTCGTAGACCGGTTCCGTGCTTGTCGTCGCCACCCACGAGGACGAACCGAGATAGTTGTAGGTCCTTCTCGGCGCCACCGAACCGGCGCCGACGCCGGCCGCGACGCCGTCTCCGGCCCCGGCCACCACCGGAATCCCCGGCACGAGCCCCAGCGCTTCCGCCGCCTCCCGGGTCAACTCGCCGACCACCGCCGTGGACGGGACGACTTCCGGCAACATGTCCGGGTCGATGCCGGCGGCGGCGACCAGATCCGGCGACCACTCCCCGGCCTGCAGGTTGTAC
>JAJBTL010000311.1:12391-13866 GCA_020860865.1 Planctomycetota bacterium
GTAGGAGGCGCTGGCGCGGTGGCCGGTGATGCGGTAGATTTCCTCGGCGCCGCCGCGCTCGGCGAACTCGCGCTCTTCCGCCACCGACCGCTGATCGCAGTAGAGCATATGGTTCCTGAGCGGCACGCCGTGCCGGTCGACGCAGAGGCAACCCATCATCTGCCCGCTGAAGGCGATGGCGCCGACCTGTTTCGGATCGCGTCCGGCCATGATGCGCCGGGTCGATTCGGCGACGGCCCGCCACCAGTCGTCCGGATTCTGCTCGGCGACGCCGCCCGGTGCGTAGAACGTGTCGTAGGTGGAGACGGCACTGCCGATGAGTTCGCCGTCGTTACTGAAAAGCGTCGCCTTGTTGCCGGAAGTGCCGAGATCATGGGCCAGAATCAACGTCGCCATGCGTCACCTTTCATGATGGAAATTTACTTGTCGGGCGTATTTTGCGGATACGGGTGCGCTGCCCCATGCCGCGTTCCATGAATGGTCATTTTCCCCAATGCTCGATAAAAAACACGGGGAAAGTTCGCGGCCGACGAAAAACGGCCGGACACCGGGTCCGGCCGTTTCGGTTCGATAACGACGCGAGTGAGGGACGACCTGCACCGTACTGTCTTAAAAACTATTTCATGATTTCCCTGAAGTTTTCCCGGTTGACCAGGGTGCCGGTCATGCGCCAGTCCAACGGCGGTTCGGTGCCGTCCTTGAGCCAGTGGTACATCCGCTCCGCCGCCTTGAAACCGTGGTCATGCCCGGATATGAAGACTGAGGCGAAAAAGCCGGTGGGGCTGGATTTCTCGAATTCGATACGCGCTTCCTCGCCGCCGTTGATGCCGATGCCGATGATGTTTTCCGGCTTGAAATTGCGGCCTTCGAGGGCGCGGACAGCACCGGCGATAATGGGGTCGTTCGAGGCGGTGACGAACCAGTTTTTCACCGTGCTGTATCGGGTAAGGATGGTGTCGGCGGCATTGAACGAGCCGATGGAGTCCCAGGAGCGGATGGGCGCGTCATGCATGTTGGCGCGGGGAAAGCCGAGTTTTTCCAACGTGTCCCGGCAGCCGCCGATGCGTTCCATGGCGGTGGCCAGTTCTTCGATGGTCATGGCCATGAGGGCGGTTTCCTCCCATTTCCAACCGCGCCGGGTGGCTTCGGCATACATGGCTTCGCCGACCTGGATGCCGATGTCGTAGGCGGCGACGCCCGAGTAGTGGACCTCTTTCATTACTTTCCCGGTGGCGTCCTCGAACTGGTTGGCGATGGAATAAAGCTTCATGTTGTTTTGTTTGCAGAGGGCGACGACGGCCGGGCCGAGCTTCGTCTCCGGGGTGGCGAAAAGGAGGCCCTGGACGCCCTGGGCGGCGTGGTTGTTGATGGCGGCGAGGATTTTGTCGGCGTCGGTGGCTTCGGTTTTCACGAGGGTGAAGCCGTATTTGTCCGCCGCCTCCTGTGCACCCTCCCATTCGCGGAGCCACCAGAGT
>JAJBTL010000006.1 GCA_020860865.1 Planctomycetota bacterium
GACCGGTTCCGGGGCGGCCGGGGCGGGAGCGGGCGTGGTGTCGCCATCGGTGCCGACGGCGGCGAAGAGGGCGTCGATGTCGTCCTGGCTGGCGGCGCCGACGAGGTCCATATCGACGCCGGCCGCGTCCGCCGCCGGTTCCGGAGCTTCCGGTTCGGGTTCGGCATCGCCGCCGCCGCCCATTTCCTGAAGCATTTTGGCAATCTCGTCGTGATTGATGTCGGGCATCCGGGATATCCGCGCCCGTCGGTCGGCGGTAACTGGAGCTTGGGGTCAATGGATCTGTCAAAGGAAGCTTGGGACGCGTTTCGGCACGGCGCTTTCCCCCGTGAAGAGCGCCACCATCCGCATAGTATTTCATCTTACGGAAACGGCGAACCGGGTGCAAGGCGCCACGGCTCCGGCCTACTCTTCCAGCGCTCTTGTCGCGTCTTCGGCTTCGCTCTGGTCCGGTACGTGTTCGTCCATAGTCTCCGGAGCGGCCGGCAGCGGCGTTTCATCGGCTTCGTCCCGACCCGGTTCTTCTCCGGTGAACGCGTTGTCGCCCGGCCTGGCAACCGCGTCATTCGCCGCCGCCGCCTCGTCCCGAACGCCGTCGTCCGTTTTGGCGCTTTCCACCGAGTCGGACGGCCCGTCCATGTCCGGTTCCGCCAAGGCGGTGACGGCGCTGTCGGTCATTTCATCCGAACCGCTCGCCGTACCTTCCTCCGCCGACGGCGCGTCGGTGACGCCGGTTTCTTCCGCCGCGACTTCCGCCTCGATACTTTCAAGGAGATCGTCGACCGTCTCGCCCGGCAGCAGGCCTTCCCTTTCAGTCGCGGCCTCGCCGACAACCTCCGGAACCTCGGCGGCGGTCTCGGATTCGCTGTCGGATTCGTCGCCAGGTTCGGCTATGGGATGTGTATCGTCGGCGCCAACCGCACCGGCCGTTGCCGCTGTTTCGGCTGTCTCGGCTGTTTCGGAAAGCGGTTCCGTCGCCTCCAACCCATCTCCGGCCGCCTCATCGTCTGCTTCGGGTACGGACGCCGCTTCGCCCTCGACCGCTTCCGCCGCGATGGCTTCCGCTTCGGCGCGTTCACGTTCGGCCTGTTCATTTTCCAGCCGCTCGGCTTCGACGCGTTCCGCTTCCCCCCGTTCGGCTGCGGCGCGCTCCGCTTCGAGGCGCTCATTCTCCAGCCGTTCGGCCTCGAGCCGGTCCGCCTCCGCCCGCTCCGCTTCCAGCCGGGCCGTTTCCGTTTCGATGTGTTTCCGGATCTCCCGGATTTCCGCCAGCCAGTTGAAGAAATCGCTCCGGTCGATGACGAAACTCCGGCCGTTGTCGAGGAGGAACGGGATGTCCCTGTCCAAAGCCGGCAGGAAGGTGACGGTCTTTTCCGCCCCGTTCGTGTCAACGAGGCGGAGGTGGTAGACGAGTTCCGGGTTTTCCGGAAGGCGGGTCGGATCGTAGAAGCCGGCCACCGACCAGTCCAACAGTTCGGTCATCAGTTTGTCGCCGTGGGCGCTCCCCAGTTCGACGAGGCCGCTTTCGCTTTCCGCCGTCCAGGTGCCGTCCTCCACCTGGGCGAAGCGGATGAGGTCGTCGTCGGCGTTCGACAGTTCGACCGCCACCAGGTGGTCGAGGTCGAAGGTCGGGAATACTTTGCCAAGGTCGAGAATGTCGGCGAAGCCGGGGAACATGACGCCCGCCTCTTCATCGCTTATTGAGAAAATGCTTCGGCCGTCCACCGTGACATAGCGCCAGGAAAACAGCGGATGCCGCCCGGCCAGGCGGTATTGGTGGACATCGCCGGTGGCGAGAATGACCTCCACCATCGGCCCGCCGTACCCGGCCCGGATAGCCTTGAAATCGGGCGAGGCGTAGTCTTCCGGCTGGAGGGTGGCAAGGAGCCAGGCCAGCCGCGACGCCGCTTCGGCCCGCACCCGGTACGGGAGCGCCACTCCGCGCCATTCGCCGTCCCGCAATGAAATCTTGACACTCTCGCCGCCCTGGCGGATGTCGACAAAGCGGATATCCTCGACGCGGAACCGTGGCGCCGCGTTCGGGAAAATCCGCCCAAGGGGATGTAAATATTTCCTGAACCGCCAGTCAGCCAGGCGGAACGCCACGCCCGGCCGGTCGCTTGTCTCGGTCACGCAGTCCGACGTCTTGTTCAGGTGAAGGGCCGTCGCCGTTTTCACCGTCCCGTCCGCCAGGGTGACCGTGATGCGGTGCGCCTTGGCCTCGTCCGTCACCGGCGCCACGTCAGCGTCGGCCAGATCGACGACGGTGTAGGTCGCCAGTTCCCGGAGCCATTCGGCCAGGCCGTCCCGGTCCCACTCGTCCGTCGGGATATACCCGTCCGGCTGCCAGTCGCCGTTTTCGTTCCGTTGAAACGCCAGGGAGTGATCCGGGTACGTCACTTCGACGCGAACGGCCGTCGCCGGATCGAACCGCATGGCGGTGGTGTCGAGCCAGAATTCCTGGCCGGGGATTTCGTCGGAATGGTTGTGCCAGAGGCCGACGTCGCCACGGAGGTCGGCAGCGAAGAGCGCCGGTTCACCGTCCCCGATACGGCCATAGACCTGATCGTACACTCCGGTCGGCCTCAGGCCGATGGTGAGGGTGGCTGTTTCGTTGTCCCGGGTGGTGAAGGCGAGGCCGACGCCGCCGTCCGCGTCCAGACCGGTGACCGGACCGCCCGGCGCCGTGCCGCTGTCTTCCGCCAGCGGAACGACAGGCTGCGGCGCGGCGGCGGCCTGGACAACGTCGGCGAGGAGGCGTTCGACACGCCCGCCGTCCGCCGGCGCTCCCCGGTAACTGGCGACGACCCAGCCGTCGGCGCCGCGTTCGAGCACGACCGGGTCGCCCTTCGCTGCCGCGATGGCGATACGGACGACGTCGTCCGCCGCCGAAACGCCGGGCGCGGCCGGACCGGCTGGCGAGGACGCCGCTTCGGCTTCGGCCTGTGCCGCCGTCTCGGCCCGGGACCGCTCGCGGTCGCGGTGGCCAAAATACAGTTGCGCGCCGATAAGGAGCACGAGGACCAGAACGATTGCCGCTTTTACCTTCATATGTCTCACTCCGTTGGCTGGTATGGCGTACGTGGCGGTGCGTGGGCGTGTTTCGACATGAACCGGCGGTCCTGGATGGATCTATAATTCCGGCGAGTTCTCGATAATTTCAGCCAGGCGCCGCGACGAACTGGCAATGGAAAAGTGCTCGACCACCCCCTCCGATCCGGCCCGGCCCATCTCGTCCGCCGTGTCCGGCATGGAGGCGAGAAGTTCCAAAGCCTGGGTGAACATCCACGACGGCGATTCGGACGAGACCAGGAGCCCGCCGTTCGCGTACTGGAAAATTTCCGGAATTATCCCGCTCGCCGGCCCGACGACAGGCACGCCCGCCGTCATGGCTTCCAGCATGTGGGTGGCGCGGGATTCCGGTTGCCGGGACGGCACGACAAACACCGACAGCCCTTCGAAAAATTCGCGCCTGCCGTTCCCGGACAGGAGGCCGAAAACCTTGTGCTTGTCCGCGAGTGTTTTCGACTCGAGGCGGCGGTGCAGGCGGTTCCAGTAGCGGCCGTCCTCGATTTGCCCGGATATCCACAGTTCCGGTTCGACCGACGTGTCCCTGACCAGCGTCTCGAACGCCTCCACCAGGATGTCGAGGCCCTTTTCCTTCCGGATGGGACCGAGATAGCCGATGGTGAAGGGAAGGCGCTTCCGGGGCGCCGGGTTGTACAGGTTCGCCGTCTCGATGCCAGGCGGCATGACCTTGATGCGGTTGGCCGGCAGGGCGAGGGATTCCGTCGCCCTGATGGCGAAGTACCGGCTTGTCGTCACGACCCGGCGGAACAGCCTGGCGTTTTTCCGAATAAGCTTCCGGGCGTCCGACCGGTACGGCTCCTCCAGGCCTTCGACATAACAGTCGGAACCCTGGGAGAGGCAGAAGACGGGACAGCCAAGGTTGACACTGATGGCTTCGGCAAGGCCGGACAGCATGGTGTTGGCGAAGATGGCGGCGTCGGTTTTTTTGTCGCCGAGGAGTTCCATCAGGCGGGAGAATTCGCGGCGTTGCATTTTGTTGGCGCCGGAGAGGAGGCTCACCGCCAGCGGTCCCCGGAGGTCGTTCCGTTTTCCCGAGACGGCGTAGGATGTCATGCTCATGACCGGACGCGGCCGGCGGAACATGGAGGTGATGGTGCCGGGGAATTTCACCAGCCGGGGAAACAGGCGGCGGAGCGTGTTGTTGGCCAGCGGCGGAAACAGCCGGCTTGGATGGAGTTCGCCTTCCACCGTCGCCGGTCCGTAGAGGGAGACGGCGGTGACGTCGTGACCGGCCTCCCTGAGCCCGTTCACGAAGGAAGCGTCGCGGACGGTGGCGCCGCCGGCGATCACGTCGTTGCCCGCAACGAGGTACAGTACGTGCATCCAATCCCCCAATACAGGTATACCAAAGCCACTTTGACTTTCGGGAGACGTACATCCCAAGCCCGAAGCGCGCACGGATGTTACAGGATCAAAAAAGTCGAATTTTCAGCGCGCTTCGGTATAAAAACCGCGTGCGGCCAAAGAGCGCGCCGTCTCCGCTCATTTTCGCATATCCATAGATGATTGCAAGTGAAACGCGGCTACCCGTTGCCACAGTGTAACCATGACCCCGAGCTTCCTGGTCCGGTGTCCATGTAAAAAAGGCGATCCCATGGTCGGGATCGCCTTTTTCGTGACGTACTTCATTGTTGTTCACACCGGGGGAACTTTACCCGAAAACCGCCAGGAGGAAACCGGCCGCGACAGCGGAACCGATAACGCCCGCCACATTCGGGCCCATGGCGTGCATGAGGAGGAAGTTGGCCGGGTTGGCCTTCGCCCCTTCAATCTGCGACACCCGCGCCGCCATCGGCACCGCCGACACGCCGGCCGAACCGATAAGCGGATTGACCTTGCCGCCGGACAGGCGGTACATGATCTTCCCGAAGATGACCCCGCCCGCCGTCGAGAAGCAGAAGGCAAGGAGGCCAAGAACGATGATCTTCACCGTCGACCCGGACAGGAACCCGATGTTTTCGCCGTTGGCGCCCGGCAGGTAGCCGACCGACGTCGCCCCGACCGTCACGGACAGGAAAATCGTGACAATATTCATGAGGGCGTTCTGGGTGGTGTCGGAGAGGCGGTCGACGACGCCGCATTCCCGGAAGAGGTTCCCGAGCATGAGGCAGCCGATGAGGGGAGCGACACTCGGGAGGACGAGGACGACAAAAATCGTCACCGCCACCGGGAAGATGATCTTGGTCGTCTTCGACACCGGCTTATCCTGGGTCATAACGACCTTGCGTTCCTCTTCCGTCGTCAGCGCCCGCATGATGGGCGGTTGAATCAGGGGAATCAACGCCATGTACGAGTAGGCGGCGATGGCGATGGGACCGAGAAGGTGCGGCGCCAATTTGGCCGTCAAGAAAATGGCGGTCGGGCCGTCGGCTCCGCCGATGATGCCGATGGAAGCGGCTTCATTCGGGAAAAAGCCGAGAAGGATGGCGAGGATGAAGGCGCAGTACACGCCGATCTGCGCCGCCGCGCCGAGAATCATCGACGATGGCCTTGCCATCATCGGCCCGAAATCGGTCATCGCCCCGACGCCCATGAAGATAAGGCACGGATAAATGCCGAGTTTAACGCCGAAGTAAAGGAGATCCAGGAGCCCGCCGTGGTGCAGGATGTTCATGTAGTCGAGGGTCTGAGGATCGCCCTGGAACAGTTCCATGTGCATCATGCCGCTGGACGGCAGGTTGGATAACAGCATGCCGAAGGCGATGCCGACGAGCAGGAGCGGCTCGAACTTCTTGACAATCGCCAGGTGGAGGAGAACGCAGGCGATGAAAATCATCACCACGTTCTGCCAGTGGTTCGTCAATCCGACAAAGCCGGATTGGCCCCACAGATCGCTTAGAACTTGTCCAATATTCATAGAAGTCCTCCCCTTAAACCAGAGTCAGAAGGGGAGCGCCGGAGTCGACCGCGGCGCCCTTGGCGACGACGACCTGACCAACCTTGCCGTCACGCGGGGCGGTGACTTCGATTTCCATCTTCATCGCTTCCATGAGGACGACGATCTGGCCGGACGTCACCGCGTCGCCGGGGTTGACCTTGACGGCGAGGATGGTGCCGGGCATCTGGGCGGCGACGACGGCGCCGGCGAGGGCGGCGGCCGGCGCGGCGGCGGGGGCGGCCGGGGCCGCAACCGGAGCGGCGGCAACCGGAGCCGCAACCGCCACAGGCGCCTGGACGGCCTGGACGCTGACGAGAATGGCTTCGCCCCGTTCCACTTCCACCTCGTAGACCTTGCTGTTGAGTGTCACGTTGTATTTCATGGCTTAAGCTCCCTGTGGGGTTATTTTTTCTCACGGATGGAAAGGAAACGAAGCTCGTTCAAGGGCGCTTTCAGTTCATCCGCCACGATGGCCATGATAATCACCCCCGACTTCTCGTCGACGACGAAGAGCATGATTTCGCCCACGGACCCCTTGGCCGGGACCATGTTCGGGTCCTTGGCGGGAGCGGCCGGGGCAGGAGCGGCGGCGGCAACCGGCGCGGCGTTAGCCGGCTTGGCCTTGGCCGCGTCAAGGGATTCAAGAATGCCCCGGAGGATTTTAATGACCGCCATCAGGACGACAAGGACGAAAAAGACGATGGCGAAACCGACCACCGACATAACCAGGGCGTCGGACACCGGAATGCCCTGCGATAAAGTATTGCCCATGGTTAGCCCACCTTTTCAATCGAGTACGTGACCTTGTTCTCTTCCTTTTTCTGCCTGCTTTCGAAGAACTTCTCGGCAATCTGCGGGAAGACAATGTACGACAGGACGTCGTCGACGTTTTTGGCCAGCGGCCCGGCGTCCTTCGTGCCCTGTTCGAGGCCGGGCGCGAGCGTCTCGGCGTAGCGGGCGGTGGACGGTTTTTCGTCGCCCATAACCTTCTTTATGAGTTCCGGATCGATGGTGCCGGGAGGAGTGCCGTATTCGCCACGGATATAAGCGGCGATTTCCTTCGACACATTCTTGTAGCGTTCGCCCATGAGGACGTTCGTCGCCGCCTGGACGCCGACCATCTGGCTGAGCGGCGTGACAAGGGGCGGATAGCCCATGTCCTTCCGGACCCGGGGCGTCTCCGACAGCACTTCGTCGAGGCGGTTCAGGGAGTTCTGGGCGGTCAGTTGCGCCACCAGGTTCGAAAGCATGCCGCCCGGAATCTGGTAGGTGAGGGCGTCCGCGTCCGTCGCCATGACGAGGGGATTCAGGAGGCCGGACTTGAGGGCTTCGTCCCGGATCGGCTTGAAGAAATCGTTGATTTTCTTGAGTTGCTTCAGATCGATATCGACCTGGTAGCCAAGCTGCTTCAGGGCATAGACGAGCGTCTCGGTGGACGGCTGCGAGGTGCCGCCGGAGAAGCAGGAGATGGCGGTGTCGATAACGTCGGCGCCGGCTTCAACAGCCTTCAAGTAGGTCATGAACCCGAGGCCGGTCGTCATGTGGGTGTGGACATGCAGTTGCAGCTTCGAATTTTCCTTGATGCCCTTGACGAGATCATAGACTTCGGCCGGGCTCATGACGCCGGCCATGTCCTTGATACAGAGCGCCGTGGCGCCCATGTTTTCAATTTCTTTAATCTGCTTGATGTAGTTTTCAATGCTGTGGACCGGGCTTGTCGTGTACGAAATGGCGACCTGGGCGACGGCCTTGTGCTTGAGTGTTTCCTTGACCGACACCTCGAGGTTCCGGAGGTCGTTCAGGGCGTCGAAAATGCGGATGACATCGATGCCGTTTTCGACCGACCGTTCGACGAATTTCCGCACCACGTCGTCCGGATAGTGTTTATAGCCAAGGAGGTTCTGGCCGCGAAGAAGCATCTGGAGCGGGGTTTTACAGACCGCCTTGATTTTCCGCAGACGTTCCCACGGATCTTCGTCCAGGTAGCGGAGGCAGGAGTCGAAGGTGGCGCCGCCCCAGCATTCTATTGAAAAGAAACCGGCGTCGTCGATTTCCTTTAGAATGGCTTTAAAGTCGTCGAACGGCATCCGCGTCGCGACCAGGGACTGGTTCGCGTCCCGGAGGACGGTTTCGGTAAACATGACCTTGTGCATACGAATCTCCCTGATGGCGCCTGCAAAAACTCGTTTTCACAGACCCCGTTTGTAAATACTGCGTTGCCGATTCATCATCGACAACGCAGTTCGTGAGAAGTTGTACACTACATTATTTCTTCAACCTGGCCCGGAGCGCTTCAAGCTGGCTGAACATTTCTTTCGGCACCCGCGCGCCGAGGGACTTGAAGAACTCTTCGACGCCGTCGCACTCGACTTCCCATTCCTTCGTGTCGATGGCGAGGAGGGCCTTCATCGTTTCCGGCTTGATGTCGAGGCCGGTGATGTCGATATCCTCTTCCTTCGGGATAAAGCCGATGGGCGTTTCGACAGCGTCGACATCGCCGCGGCAGCGGTCGAGGATCCATTCGAGAACGCGCATGTTGTCGCCGTACCCGGGCCACATGAACTTGTTGTTTTCGTCGCGGCGGAACCAGTTGACGTTGAAGATTTTCGGCGGGTTCTTGATCTTCTTGCCCATGTCCAGCCAGTGCTGGAAGTAGTCGCCCATGGCGTAGCCGACGAACGGGGCCATCGCCATCGGGTCGCGGCGGACTTCGCCTTGCTTCCCGTACTGGGCGGCGGTCCGTTCCGACGCCATGGTGGCGCCGACGTAGGTGCCGTGTTCCCAATCCGTCGCCTGGTAGACAAGCGGGGCGAGGCGGGCGCGGCGGCCGCCGAAGACGAAGGCGCTGATCGGCACGCCCTTCGGGTTGTCGACTTCACTGGAGACGCAGGGGACTTGCTTGATCGGCACGGTGAAACGGCTGTTCGCGTTGGCGCCGTCGACCGGTTTTCCGTCCTTGTCCTTGGTGTCCAGGGTCCATTCCTTGCCGGTCCAGTCGATGCCGTGGGCCGGGGCCGGATCGTCGTGGCCTTCCCACCAGACGGTGCCGTCGTCCTTCAGGAGGACGTTGGTGAAGATGGTGTTTTTCTGGACAGCCAGCATCATGTTCGGGTTCGTCTTCATGCTGGTGCCGGGGGCGACGCCGAAGCAGCCGGCTTCCGGGTTGACGGCCCAGAGGCGTCCGTCTTCGCCGATACGGAGCCAGGCGATGTCGTCGCCGACAGTCCAGACCTTGAAGCCCTTGGCCTTGAGGCCTTCCGGCGGAATGAGCATGGCGAGGTTGGTCTTGCCGCAGGCCGACGGGAAGGCGGCGGCGAGGTATTCAATATGCTTGTCCGGGTATTCGACACCGAGGATGAGCATGTGCTCGGCCATCCAGCCTTCCTTCTTCCCGAGCCAGGAGGCGATGCGGAGGGCGAGGCACTTCTTGCCGAGAAGGACGTTTCCGCCGTAACCGGAGTTGACGGACCAGATGGTGTTGTCTTCCGGGAAGTGCATGATGCGGCGCTTCTCGAGATCGAGCTGGGCCTTGGAGTGGAGGCACTTGGTGAATTCGCCGTTTGTCCCGACCGCATCCAGGACCTTCTGGCCCATGTGGGTCATGATCTTCATGTTGAGGACGACATAGATGGAGTCGGTGAGTTCGATGCCGTACTTGGCGAACGGGGAGCCGACCGGACCCATGGAGAACGGCACGACGTACATGGTGCGGCCCTTCATGGAACCCTTAAAGAATTCGCGGCATTCGGCATAGCCGTCTTCGCGGGACTTCCAGTTGTTGATGGGGGTGGCGTCATCTTTAACGTCGGTGCAGACGAAGGTGAGATTTTCGGTGCGGGCAACGTCGTTCAGGGCAGTGCGGTGGTAGACACAGCCGGGGAGGAGTTCCTGGTTCAGTTCGATGAGTTCGCCGCTGGCGAGCGCTTCCTTGGTGAGTTTGGCCGCTTCCTCGTCGCTGCCGTCGCACCAGTAAATCGAATCGGGCTGGCACATTTCGGCCATTTCCTTCACCCAATCCTGCATTGTCTTGTTGTCTGACCTTCCTGCCATGGTTTTTCTCCTGGGGTCTGGGACAAACTTCCGTTATGAGTAGGCCGGACGTCGAAATCGAGCCGGGCCTGAGCACGCGGGTGTGATGCCATCGCGGGGTACAACCTTCCGGACACCCATGGCCGAAGGCGCGGCCGGGTCGCTGGAGAAGGAGGGTACGCGATGGAAGAATTTTTCAAGCAGATACATCAAAAATGATGCCAAAATTCGTCAGGCTGTCAACGATAATTTTCACGATTCCATAACCTTCTATCTATCTTTACTTTACAAAAGCCCACGTGAAACGTCGGAATTCCCGTTTCCGGACAAACGCCGACGCCGGACGTTGACCAGACACGGAAAATCTGCTACTACTGTAGACCGTTTCGCGATGCGTTACAATAACAGCCAAGGGAGTATATCGTCAGTTTTAACGAAAAAACTTTGATTCGTCTAAAAATGATACTGAAAAAGGAGTCTGTGCATGATGTCCCGTGACGACGCGGTGAAGTTGTACAAACGGTACACCGAATCCGAATCCCTGTTCCGCCACTCGCTGGCGGTGGAAGCGGTGATGCGCCATTTTGCCAGAAAGTTCGGCAAGGACGAGGACTACTGGGGCGTGGTCGGGCTGCTGCACGATCTCGACTATGAAAAATTCCCGAACGAGCACTGCAAAAAAGCGCCGGAACTGCTCCGGGAAGCCGGTTTCGACGACGCCTTCATCCACGCCGTTGTCAGCCACGGTTACGGCATTTGCGTCGATGTCGCCCCGGAACTCCAGATGGAAAAGGCCCTGTACGCCTCGGACGAACTCACCGGCCTTATCGCCGCTGCGGTCCTGATGCTGCCGTCCAAGGACATCAACGACCTCAAACTGTCCTCCCTCAAAAAGAAGTGGAAGGACAAGAAATTCGCCGCCGGCGTCGACCGTTCCGTCATCGCAAACGGCGCGGAAATGCTCGGGATGACGGTGGAAGAACTGATGGTGGAAACCATTGAAGGCATGAAGGGCATGCGAGCGGCGTAAGAGTCGACGTGACGCAGCGGTTACCGGATTCACGGCTGGACCGGCGCCGTCAGGCCGATTCGTAGTCCTGAAACACGTCCTCCCACTGTTCGGCCAGCCATTTCCAGAGATCGCTTTCCGGATGGTCGGCAAGGAGGTTTTGATCGATGGCGCAGTGCAGCCACATGCCGTCCATAATGGATATGAGGGTATGGACCCGGGCCGGCTGCCGGGCGCCGGTGATCAAGTCGGAGACGATTCGCCGCTTCATGGTTGAAATGAGGTTCGCGAAGGCGGGGACTTCGAGAAGATCGAGAACATGGGTGGTGGCGCCGTCGTAGAAACGCCGGGGCGCCGCCACCGTCATCATGGTCGCCCGGGCCAGGCGGCTCGGGGTATCCGGGAGTCGGGCGGCGATTTCGTCCCGTTCCCGGGTCAGCCGTTCCTCCATCCGGGTAAGCATGGCGGAGACCAGTTCCTCTTTACTATGGAAATAATGGGTCAGGCCGCCCTTGGTCAGGCCGGCGGCGCTGGCGACCGCCTCCATCGTCGTCCCGGTCAGACCGCCACTGGCAAAGACCCGGATGGCGGCGTCAAGAATACGCGATGTCGATTCTTCATTCCTCATGCGGTACCGCTTCCTTGCCGTGACTCTTCCATAAAACCCATATCATTCCGCCTGTCGCGCTGCTCCGGCAGGACGAAACCGCTGTTCAGGCCCGGCACTGCCTGTCCGAATCCTTTCTTCCGCCGTCGGCATCGGCCTCGGCTTCGATCTGATCGACGAGGGCGAGAATTTCCCGTCGTACCTGCTGCTCTATCTCGTCCGTCATCACCTTTGGCACTATTCCCCGGTTAAGCCAGATGCCGTCCAGGGCACAGACAATGGCGGACGCCAGTTCCGGCCGCACGCCGCAGTCGGTCAGGGCGTTCAGGGTATCGTGCTTGATCCGGGACAGTCTCGCCCGGTAGTCAGGATGGACCAACATGCCGATACCGGCATTGATCGCATGCTGGGGACTATCCAGGTACTCGAAGGTGGTCAGAACCATGGCGCGGGCAAGGCTGTTCCGGCCTTCCGGGAGGGAGGCGGCAATCTCTTCCCGGCGCTGGCGCATGACATCGACGTAATTGTCGAAGGTGGCCAGAATAAGCTCCTGCTTGGTCGGGAAATGGTGGAGAAGGCCGCCTTTACTCATGCCGGCCTCCCTGGCGACATTTTCATAGGTGGCGGCGCCGATACCTTGGGTGGCGACTATCTTCTCCGCCGCGACAATGCCGGCGAGGCGCAGATCCTTCCGTGCCATGACGGCGGTTTCCTTTTAGGACAACAACGTTTTCGGACAATTGACCCGCGAGGCGCGGCGTTCGGCATGACCATGGCGGTACCGCCGCCACCCTGTTGTAGTATAACCGCATATGGCACGGCAAATTGAATCTTTTTCGCAATTAAACCTGACATATCCGCCGTACAAGTGTTCGGTTTCGTGGTACCGTGGGCCGTTTATTTTCTCGATACAGATACCAACATACCACAAAGCGTAACCGATATAATTCTTGAAATATAGACGAAAATAACAAGAAGTGAATCACCGAAACCGTTCACAATTGACATCGGTTTACCCTGTCATCGGGCGCTCCGTGGTGTGGCTGGTCCGGTGGCGGTCCCGGGGCGTGTACGGAAACCGGCCAGGGCGGCGGTTTTTGTTTGCCGTTTCATTGTCTTTAAGGATAATGCGAGATTTGGGCTTTATGACGGCTGGGGCGGCTCCGCCCCATTGCCATGCGCATCTTCCTGGAGAAGTCTCGCGAAAGGACGGTACAATGACGGTGAGCGCCTTAATTGGCATGCAGTGGGGTGATGAAGGAAAAGGGAAAATTGTCGACATTCTCGCCGAAAACGCCGACGTCGTCGTCCGGTGCCAGGGCGGCGCCAACGCCGGCCATACCGTCGTTCTCGGCTCCGACGTCTTCGCCCTCCACCTGGTGCCTTCGGGAATCCTCCGGGACGGCGTCGTCTGCGTCATCGGAAACGGCGTCGTCGCCGATCCGGAACGCCTCGCCACCGAACTCGGCAACCTGAAGGGCCGCGTCAGCGACCCGGAGTCCAGGCTCTTCATTTCCGACCGCGCCCACATGGTCATGCCCTGGCATAAGATTATCGACTCCCTCCTCGAGAGCCAGCTCGGGAAGTCCTCCATCGGCACGACAAAGCAAGGCATCGGCCCGGCCTATGTCGACAAGGTCAAACGCACCGGCATCCGCTGGAACCAGGCGCGGAACCCGGACCGTTTCCGGGAACGCTTCAACCAGGCCCTGTCCGAAGCCAACGCCCTTATCCGCCTCCTTGACGGCGACGAACTCGATCCCACCGCCACCACCGACCAGGTGATGGCGTCGGTGGAATCGCTCCGCCCGCGCATCGCCGACACTGTCGCCCTCCTCCACTCGTACGCCCGGGACGGCAAGCGCATCCTCCTGGAAGGCGCCCAAGGGACCATGCTCGACGTCGATTTCGGGACGTACCCGTTCGTCACCAGTTCGACCACCACCGCCGGGGGCTGCTTCACCGGGTCCGGCCTGCCGCCGACCATGATCCGTGAAG
>JAJBTL010000270.1:0-7859 GCA_020860865.1 Planctomycetota bacterium
GGTGATGACCAGGTCGACGGACGATTTCATTTCCCTTCCGGACCGATCCGCCATTGCCAACCGGACGCCGAACGCCACCCTCGTCTCCATCCACGTCAACGCCGCGCCCGGTTATCCCGCCAGCACCGGCGTCGAGACGTTCATCCTCTCGGGCGAGTTCACCGACGCCGAACGGAGCCGCATCGCCTCCGAACGGTTCAAGGCCAACGGCAGCAGTTCGCCGGAGAGCAAGGCCGCCCTCGCCACTCTCTGCGTCCAGGCGCGGAATCGCGGTCCGGCCCTGGCCGAAGCGTTGTCCCGGACGCTGTCGTCCCGCACCGGCGAGCCGAACCGGGGCGTCAAGCAGAAGAACCTGGCGGTCCTCAGGGAAACGTATTTCGGGCCGGCCGTCCTCGTCGAGGTCGGGTTCCTGACGAATCAGCGCTCGGCCGAACGGATGCGCACGGACGACTGGCGCCGCCGGACGGCGGACGCCCTGGCGGACGGCATCTGCGAATTTTTACGGATGCCTATTTGTTGAAGACGATGATCCCGCCCGTTGTCAGACGCGTCGCGGGATTCGGGGAACGGGGGAGCTTGTATGACGTCGACCAATCAGTAAAATTGCATCAAACCTACAACCAAGAAGGACCGTACCGCTTATGGAAGCGACAACCCCACCTCTCCCCGAGCCGTCCCTGTTCCAGCAGGGCGGTTCTGTCATGTATGTCCTCCTCCTCGCGGCGATAATCGGCGTAACCTACATTATCTACTGCATGCTCGTCCTTCGCCGGGGCGCGGTGATGAGTGCGCCCCTTGTCCTTGTCGCCGAAAACGTCTCGGACGAATCCGAGTTCGAGGACGCCATCGCCGTCTGTAAACGCGAGGGCGGCGCCTTCGCCGAAATCATCGCCTCCGCCATCGCCACCCGGGACCTCCCCCGGGAGGAATCCGAAGCCATTGTCGAAGGGGCCGGCCGCCGGGCCATGCACGACCTGTCCCGGGGCACCCTCGCCCTCGAAGTCGTCTCCGGCACCTCGACCATGCTCGGCCTTCTCGGCACCGTGTCCGGCATGTTCAACATGATGATGACAATAAGCCATTCCGGCGTCAAAGACATTGGCGCCATATCGGGCGGCATCGGCGAAGCCCTCATCACCACCATGTTCGGCCTCGCCATCGCCATCCCGGCCTATGTCGCCTATGTCTATTTCAGCCGCCGGGTCGAGGATATGGTCCTCATGATGGAGGAATACGCCATCCACCTCATGACCCGCATCCGCCAGGACCCGCTGGCGACGCCGGGACGTACCGACACCGCCCCGGACACGGCCGCCCGCTCGCCGGAGCCGCCCCGGACCCGACCGTCCACGACGGCGGTGACGGCTTCCAAACTCTCGGATAAACCGTCCCGGGAAAAACCGGCGCCGGCCACGGTCGAGTCGGTCCGGCGGGAGGACGGGGAATGAAGTTCGCCGGGAAGCGTCGGTCGGGCGGCGGAGTCATTAACCTGACGCCACTCATCGACTGCATGTTCCTCCTCGTCATTTTCATCATGCTCGCCGCCCGCTTTGAACCGGAGGGCGGCATCCCCGTCGACCTGCCGTCGGCCCAAGCCGGCGAAACGCCCCGGAAGGTCGAGCGTATCAACCTTACCGTCACGGCGGACGGACGCGTCTATATCGAGGACGAGGAAATCCTCGTCGAAGACATCGAGCGGAAGATTATCGAATACCGCACCGCCGCCGGCGATCCGGACGGCAAGGACATCGTCCTCGTCGTCAACGGGGACAAGGAGGCGAACCACGGGCGCATTGTCGAAGCCCTCGACGCCGCGTCACGGGCCAAGCAGCAAAAAGTCACCATCCGAACCCGTCAATAGGAAGAGACTGTTTCAAAACCGCTTTCGCCCCCGTCGACGTCTTTTCCGACAGCCGAAGCCGGTAGTGAAACACATTCCAGGAAGGACAGGACAATGCGGCGCTTTTTCTTCGTTCTCCTCTTTGTTGCCGGTGCGGCCCCGGCCACGGTCCGGGCCGTCGACGACATGCAGGCCGTGACGGCGGTATGGAGCGACTTCACGGCGTCCCTCCGCCGGGGCGACTATCCGGCCGCCCACCAGTTGTTTTCGCCCCAGTCGCAATTGGCCATGCCCTACGCCGACTTCGTCGGCGAGTACAATCCCATTTCCGTCGCCCGGGAAATGATCCTGGCCCGTCCGGAAAACCAGGCCACCAATCTCCAAACCGATTGGGCCGAACTGACCTTTTCCGGCACCAATCCCGCCACCGGCCGGCCGTTCCGGGTCGGCGTGTCCCTGGTGAAAAACAACGGCCGCCGGGGCCTTGTTGCCGCCCGGAACGAAGAACGGGAACGCACCGAGGCGGAAGCGCGGGCGGTGCTCGCCTTTGCCTGGAACAACCGGACCGCCGCCCCGACCCTTCGGGAAGTGGCCGCCGCCATCGTCCGCACCCAGGGGAACAACCCGACATTCGGTTTTTACCGCCTGGAAAGCGACGGCGAGACATTCCGCATGTTCCCGCTCCAGCCCGGCATCCGCACCTTCTACGTGGACAAGTGGGGCGAGGTCCGGTCGGTCGAACAGACGCCGCCGGCGCCGCGCCTCGAGTCCGCCGCCAGCCTGCCGGTTCCGGAACGGACGCCGCCCCCGGAGCCGCCGCCGCCGCCGGCCCGCGACCGGAACGTCATGCCGGAACTGGCCGAACCGCCCGGCCCGGCCGGACGCCCGGGCCTTCCGGAAGAAATGCCCGAACCGCCGGCGCCGGACAACGGCCGGACGCGGATAACCGATACGCCGCCGACACTGCGGCTCCCGGACACCATTCATTGACGGACTCGGGCGCTTCAGTAATCCCCGTGGTCATGGCCGAATGCCAGGCAGGTCAGTGCCGACCGGGATGCGGACTTTTTACGCGCCATGACGCGATAGTCCGGACCAATTCCGCCCGAATGGCACGCCGGGCACGGCGGCATTCGCGGTCGGGGGTTGCGGCAGGGCCGGGCACGGTTATAATCAACTTTTGACGGATGATCCGGACGTGGGCGCTCCTCCCGCCACGACGGGCGTGCGTGTGCACGGCAGGTGAAGCGGTTCATCCTCTTCTGGCACGACGATCCATCGGTGCGTTTCATTTTTGACAGTCAAGGGATCGACATGTCGTTTCCGCTCACGCTCTTGGTGATATTCCTGGCCCGTTGCACCGATGTGGCGATGGGCGTTTTTCGTATCCTCCTTGTGGTGAAGGGCCGGAAAATCCTGGCGGCGTGCCTTGGCTTTTTCGAGGTCATGGTATTTATTTCCGTCATGAACATCATCATGGGCGGCGGCAAATCCCTCACCATTCCGGAACTCCTCGCCTACTGCGGCGGCTTCGCCACCGGGAATATCGTCGGTTCGTTCCTCGAGAACAAGCTGATGGACGCCTACGTCATCGCCGAAATCATCGCCGAACAAAACGACCGGTCCGAAGAACTCATCACCCAGCTCCGCGCCGCCGGCCTCGGCACCACCGTCATCCACGGCGAAGGGCGAAGCGGACCGCGCCTCGTCATCAAGGTCATCTGCTCCCGGAAACACACGGACAAGGTGAAAAAGATCTCCGACACCCACGGCGGCTTCCTCTATTTCAGCGATGTCAAGGCCGTGTCCGGCGGCTATTTTTCCGGCGTCAAACGGAAGTGATCCGGGGAAGGTTTTACGGGATCGCTTCCGGTTATTAAGAATATCATGGGGAACAACGAAATATGACACGAGGCGGCATACGGGTGCGGCGGATGCGGGTGTGGCCCGCCATTGTCGCACCCCTGGGGCTGACATTCATTTTTGCGGTGGCGGTCTGGCTGTTCGCGTCCAAGGTGGCGTCGGATCAGGAGGACATGACCGCTGCGGCACTTCGGCTGGAAAGTTATGCAAGACTCGAAGCACGGGAAATCGGCGACGAAGCCGGACGCCGCCTCGCTGAATTTCTCCAGCAGCAGGCCGAGGGCCGGAGCTTCCAGGAACGCACCCTCCGCCTCGAACTCAAGGCCATCACCGACAACCTCTACCGCCTCCTCGCCGCCAACCTAGAAAAGAGCCGGGGCAAAATTGCCGCCCGGCGCACGGTCGGACAGTTCCCGTCCGGCTTCGAGGGCGTCCGCCATTATCTCGAACTGGCCGGTACGGACGACCGGTCCGACCCGGCGGTGGATGCTCTCCGGGCCTGTTCCCCCGAACTAGCGGCGCTCCTGCCGGCCGGCGCGTCCATGGCGGTGGTGCGGGACAACTTTGAGGAACTCCTGTCCCTCGGCGGCGGCGCCATGCCGGAGAACGCCGTCACCGGCAGCATGTCCCGGAGCTTTGTCTGGGGCGACGGCGAAAACGGCCGCGACTGGACGCTCCAGGTTCGCCTGAGCGTTCCGGACGAAAACCCGGCCGCCGGCCCGGACGACATCGTCCGCCACCTCTCGGAATCCCTCGGGAACCGCCGCCTCGACCGGGCCATCTGGCGCGGCTGGCTCATCGGCACATCCGGCCAGGCCCTCGCCTACTTCCCGACCGGCGTCACCGACGACGCGCCGCCGTTCATCGACCAACCGGAAGAATGGGTCGACCTGGACGGCCGCCGCCTGGTCTGGCTGGAAAAGCGCCGGCCCCAGGACGGCGACTACGGCGTGGCGGTCTCGGTGTCAATCGACCGGCCGGCGCCGCCCCTCGATATGGCGGAAGAACTATGGCGCGACCGGCGCTGGAGCCTGACCCTGGGCTTCCTTGGCGCCTTGTGCCTGTTCGGCTGGATCTGGTTCGGCGTGGCGCTTCTCCAAAACCGCCGCCGCCTTGGCGCCGGTATTGTCGAGGCCGTCGGCGGCGGGACGGCGAAACCGGCTCCCGCCGCCACCCTTCCTGAACTTGTAAAAGCCGTCAAACCGGCTGCGGCACCGTCGGCGGCGCCAGTGGCCGCGATGACCAACCAGGCGGAACGCCGCCTCGTCCGCGACAAGACACTAGACCGCCGCCTTCCCCAGGCGGCCGGACTCATCATCGCCAACATCGACGACAATGGCGTCCACCTCGAAGCCCCGGACGACGATTCCCCCGACGATGTCGTTGTCGAGACAGTCCTCCGGCCGCCGATGGAGATACCAAGCGGCAGCCTGTTTCGTCTGCAAGAGCGGCATCGCGGCGGCAAGGGACGGACCGGGTCCCGCGCTCTCGACCAGGCGCGGAGCCGCATTGTCCAGGAACTGGTGAAACGCGTCAGGCCGGCGGCGGCGACAAAAAGTTCCAGCCGCATCGCCGCCACGCCCTTGGCGACGCCGGACGAATCCGGGCGGACGCCGCTAAAGGCGTAAAAACCCTTCTACGAAAAGACGTCCACGATGGCGAACGGTTTATTCTTTGGATTCTCTATAAAGAACGCCGCTCGCATGATGTCGAGCGGCGGTTCTATTTTCTGTACCGGAATTCCGACCTGTTTAATTCCGACAGGCCAGCGGCGCCGGCGCGGCATATTTAAGAAGGTGCTGGAGCGTAACCCGTTTCGGGCCGACCAGGTTGCCTTCAAAAATTGACCGTTCGCTGACGATAAGGAAATCGCTGTCGCCGCCGTCGGTGGCGAGGCCGCCCAGTGTGCAGACGGCGCCAAGGGCGCATTCGACCACATCCTCGACCTCGCGACTGAGGGCGAAGGTGGACTGGCGATCCGGATTGAAGAACGGGTTGTCGATGGCGTCGCCGGCCTGGGGCATTTCCGGCTTCAGTTCAAGATCGCCGGCACTGCGGAGCGGCACCGGAGACCCCGATTCCGTCAGGACAAACGGGCTAAACTGGGCGCCCGGTTCCAGGACCGCCCGGCCGGTAATCGGGCAGACCATCACGACGCCCGGGTTCACCGGCATGACCCATGAAAAATCCTCCAACGTCCGCACCACCTGGACCAGGCCGATGTAGCGGCTCCGGCCGTCGTCGCCGGTCCGGTGGACGTCGAAACGCATGCCGGGCCGGACATTCTGTTTGGCGCCGGCATTGACGACATAGGTGCGGCCGTCCTTTTCCAGCATGACGATCTTCCCGACCGACCGGTACGGATCGTCGGTAACGAACTGGCTCGGAAAGCGGCCGTCTTCCATGTCGAGTGGCGTCGAGACGACAGGCGCGTCGTCCGTAACCGCATCCGCTCCGGCGGCGGTCGATACCGCTTCCCGTTCCTCGGCGCGGCGCGCCTCCTCTTCGAGGCGGGTTTCCATCGCCCGGATTGTCTCGCGGTTTTGGCCGAGTTCATTCCGCAACTGTTCGATTTCTTCCTGGAGCCGGTTCCGCTCGGCCGCGTAGCGCTCCTGCCTGACCGTCAGTTCGCGCCGGAGTTCGGCCAGGCTCCCGGCTTCCTCTTCGCCCGCCCGGCGGGCGGTCATGGCCTGGTCGAGGCGGCTCGTCAGGGATTCGTTTTCCCGCTCCAACTCTTCCTTTTCCCGCGTCAGTCTTGCCGTCGTTTCCTCGAGGCGGGCCGCCAGTTCCAGCCGTTCCCGTTCCACCGCGTTCATTTCCTGGCCAAGGACGGACTTCATTTCTTCCATGCGGGCGGTGACGGCGTCCTTCTCTTCCTGCAGGGTCGTCACCCGCGACCGGAGTTCCGCGACCTGATCGGCGGCCAAGCTGGCGACAGAGGCGGAATCGGCGGCAGCGGAGGCGTCTTCACCGGCGGCGGCTGTTTCGTTCCCGTCAAGAGCCTGTTCCAGACGGTCGAGATCGCCGTGAAGCTGCTGGACGGTTTCCTCAAGCCCTTCGACTTCGGCGCGGAGGCGGGCGTTTTCGGCTTCAAGACGCTCGGTGGCGGCGGTCAGTTCCTGCTGACGCCGTTCCGCCGCTTCCCTGACCGCTTGGAGTTCGGTCCTGGCCTGGTCCCGCTCCGAGGTAATGGTGTCGGTGGCGGACTGGGCTTCCCGGAGTTCAGTGGCCAGGCGATCCGCTTCGGCCTGGAGCGATTCGACCGATTCCGTATCGGCGGCGGCGTTCTCGGCCTGGGCCAGGCTTTCCCGGGCTTCGTCCAGACGCTGCGAGAGAAGGCGGTTGTCGGCGCGGACGCTTTCAATTGTATAGGCGTGGTCTTCAAGCTGGGCCTGGAGTTGGGCGATGGCTTCCGACTCCGCCTCGGCCCGGGCGGCGCGGAGTTCTTCCAGTTCCCGGCTGGCGGCGCGGTAACTGGCCTGGGCGGCGTCGACTTCGTCCCGGAGGCGGCGTTCAATCTGGGCGGCGTTGTCGCTGGCCCGGCGCTGTTCGTCCGCCAGCTGCGTCTCCAGTTCGGCAATGCGCCTGGCGCCCGTCGTCGCCGTGTTTCTGGCCGCGTCGAGATCCGACTGCAACCGCTGTTGGGCCGAAGCCGCGCCCGACTGGGCCATCGTCAACTCCCTGGTTAAACGGTCGACCTCGCCGCCGCGCATGAACCACAATACCAAAAAGACCACGGCCACCAGTATCGCCGCTATCAATCCAATCCATACCCCCTTGCCGCCACCCTGTTCGTCCATGGTCAATTCTCCTTTATGGGAAGGAACAGATGCCAATTCCCCGCGTGCGTAATTTCCCCAATTGGCGTTGTGAGCGCGTCTCCGGCCTGTTTGTGCCTGCCGGGCCGGCCCTACCGAAGCGTTGTCCGGTGCGACAACACTTCACGTTCAATTGTTCATTCCGGAACGCGAATGTCAACCTCCCGGCCGGATGCCGTCCCATTCTCACGGATATCCGTTTCGTCGTCCATACCGCCGGACACCCGGCCGGTGTCTCTGCCAGCCGTTTCGACCATCCGGTCGGCGCTTTCCGCGTCGTCATCGTCGGCAAGCGAATCTTCGGTCGGCACCGGGCCGATTTCCTGCAACCGGACAAA